>JBOFTL010001256.1:0-6704 GCA_051652045.1 Microcoleus sp.
GATGATGCAAAACTCCGCACGCGATCGATCTTTGGAGGAGCCTCGTCTTACTCATATAGCCTCAACAGGCTTAGACCAGTACTGGTCAATTGATAAAGAATCCTGTATGCCAGACGATATTCGGGAGGCGTACTGCCGGAATCAAGCGGAGCACGACGCCATGATGAATGCTCCTCAAGATCCAGCATGGCGAGCACGGCAAAGGGCGATCGGTGACTTTATTCAAAACGACCCAACCGCCCGGATTGTTATGGAACAGGCCGCCTACAGCAACTTTGAAAGATTCCGCCTGCGTGGTTGCTTCCTGTGGGCCTTAGTCTCGGGTGGCCACACAGTGCGGTTGGTTCTGCCGATCTTGGACGAGGACCGCAAGGAAGCTGGGAAAGAACACAAAGCAGAGAAAAAAATGCACAAACAAAACGAAGCACAAGGCGTGATCGAAGCTGACAAGATTGACAACAAGCAAGCAGACATCTTCAAGAATGCGTCTCGGATCGCCCCAGGAATCAGGGCGCAAATCTCCCGCAATGCACTAGAGCGAATCCTGCCGGGGATTGGAGACAAGCCGATTTTCAGCGACACCACGATGGACGATAAAGGGCTGATTGCGAATCAACAGTTTGTCATCAAGGCACATGCGATCGCCTCTCGTGCCAACTCATTCTTCTTCTTCTCTCACCCCAACGTTGCCAAGCGTCGTGCTCAAAGCAAGTACCAAGCCATGCTTAATGCCCAATGGGTGGACCTGACAACGATCGATATCAAGTACACATGGACTACTAAATTTCGCAAAGCAGTACTGAAAAACGTCCCTGATTTTTGCGGATTCATTCCGGAAGTAGGCAACCCCGAAAGCCTTGCCTACAGCATGTTTCCAGCATCCTCTAATACGCCTTCTTCTATAATAAAAAAGAAAGAGCAGGCATCGATCGTCAAGGAATTGAGTAATCGAAAAAAGCTTGGCACTCGATCGCACGCTCATTTCCTCGCCTCTGAACTTCGAGGCTTTGGATTCGATGTCAAAATCCTAAAAACCGCCAAAGATTGCAAGGGTATTGAAGGGGCATCGATCGGTGATTTGTGGGTCACTGCCCCCTTCGTGGCCGCTGGAACGGTTGAAAATCAATGTTTCGAGTGTGTTTGCGATCGGTTCATGCCTTCAGCTGACGAGCCGGAAGAAATGGTCTGGACGCTCAAGGATGACTCGATCGTCGAGTCTGAATCTCTGGATCTTGTGGTTGAATTTTCCCAGGCTTCTGCTGGTCAAAGCCTTGATGGTCATGACTTCGAGGATGAAATCGAGTACGAATATAGTTTTGAGTTTGAGGATGATAGTGTTTTGGGGGATTGTCCGTCTGGTTAATCCGAGATACAATTAAGGGACATTCAGGAGGATTTTATGGCTGTTGGATTTGCAGTGAAGCCGAGCAAGGCTAAGGCCGCTCGGGAGTTGGATAAGAAAATCGCTCATTTCGTCCGGCTGGGAAAGCAGAATTTTCCGATCGATTTGATGCGCTGGTTTGCTGCTCAGTTGGATGGCGAGCAGTTGGGGCCGTCCGAAGATTATGGTGTACCGTTCCAGGGAAATGCTTGGGTCAGTGTTGAGCAGTACAAAGCATGGCCCCGGAATCTTCGGTCTGTGATTTGCTTTGATGAATTTTGGGATTATGTCGATCCCGAATTGCCTACTGATAAGGTTCTGGATTTGGTCAAGGCTTTTTCGATCGCAGGGAACGACCTGCTTTTTGAGGCGATGGAGTTGATCGATGACTAGCAACCTCGCAAAACGCACGCAGAGAATTCGATCGATCGGCCACAATCAACTCGATCGCTATCACGAATTAAATCATCAATGGAAGGCCGATCGCCGGGATTGGAAGCCTGAGGAAATCCTGGGGGTGGTGGCATGAAGAAGCCTTATCAAGTCGGCGCTCGAGTTTCCATTCTGGGCTGTAATCCTTTCGTTGTCACTGCGGTGATTCCGGTCGGTAATACCTGGGAGTACGAAGCAAAATGGGGAGGTACGTCATTCATGCGGTATTGGAAGTGCGATCGATATTGGCATTCCATGATTAATAAATTGGAAGGCTAAAATGATCGGAGGATTTACCAGAAAAAAGTTATCGCAATGACAGGCGCAAAGCCTGGAAATCTCAGCTATATGGACCGTACAGGTCTTGTAACTCTAACGAAACTGGGAAACTTAAAGCGGCCTACAGTCATTTACGAAATTGAGCAAGTCCTTCAAATAAAGATTATTGAGAGACTAAGAGAGCGGCTATCGCTTCAGGAAATCCGAAAAGTCCTCAAATTTCTACACGATCGAAACTACAAGCCATCGTTGTTCAAATGCAACCTTGTCCTTGTTGGAGAACAAGCGTACCTGATTGAGGACGAAGCGAAATTTGGGTATGTCGTACTTGAGGCTTCAGGCAAAAATAAGGGTCCAATCTCATGAATGACGATTGGACCGATCGGAGATGTGATAGCAGACCTCAAAAAAGAAGCCGATGGACATGTCCTAGACTTCGACAAAAGAACAAAGGGAACCTTACTTGGAGAAGCGTAAAATGACTAAATTTGATACACCTAGAGATCCGGAAATGATCGATCGGATTATGCACCTTCGATTTTTGGATGGGATGGATTATTTTGATGGGAACACGCCTTATTTCAACCCGGAAGAATCGTCTTTCTCTCTGATTGATTCGGGTATTGAGCCGGAATCTGTCCACGGTTCTCTGCCAGTTTACGAGTTTTTCAACATTCCAGAAGATCATCCGTTGGAAATGCGGATCGACTGGAAAGGAATGGCAGAACAATGGCGATCGCATTGCCTAAATCCTGAATGCTTTGTTAAAGCCTGTAGAAAGCTTGAATCCTTAGACACTGAAATTCTCAAAGATTTATCTCCAGTGCTGGCGTCGTTTGAGTACTGTCGATGGGAGTTCAGGGTTGTTTCTTTCTTGCGCGATCGATTTTCCGAAGTCTTGACGGGCTACGAAGAGGAGCTTTTGCGGTTGTTTGTTCGGGGCGTTGAAGAAGCTCATCATGCTGATCTGATTAAGTTTTATCGCCCATCTGTGCAGGTATCCTGAAATGATCACCATCGGCATCGACCCAGGAATGAGCAAAGATAACCCCGGTGGCATCGCATTTATCAATGACGATGGCAAAGCCAGTGGTGTTTTTTGCCCGGTTGAAACGGTTGATATCTACCGAATTCTTTTGCCGTACAAAGGACGGGCCGTGGTTGCGATCGAGGAATTGAATCTTCGACATAGCGATCTATTGACTCCTGGAAAAGCTTTCAATATTGTCAAAATGCTCCGCCATCATCAAAAGTGTTTGGATGTTTGCGAGATCTTAGAGTTCCCAATCGCATCTGTTGCCCCAATGCGTTGGAAATCTCACTGGGGATTAGTTGGAACCTCCCACGACGACTACGTTAGCAAGGCTGTGACAGAATATGAAAGTGCGATCGACAGTATTTATCGGCGCACTCCAGGTGGCCGTAAAATCGTACCTTATAGCGGCATTGCTGCGGCCTTATTGATGGCAGGTTGGCGGAAGGCTCAGACTGAAGAGTGTTTAGGTGCGATCGAGGATAAACGCGCTGAATCACAAGCCAAAACGAAGATGCGAAACAATGCAAAAACACGAGCAAGAAAAGCTGATAAAAAGGCGGTGTTAGTGTGATTCAAGTCCGATCGTATCTCACAACATCTCCTGCCTGCCGATCGCAACCGTTCGATCGCACTTTAGATAATCACAGCATTATTGCGGGGAGTACGCCGATCGGACATGTCTGGCGCGATCATCCTAGATTGCCTTGGGTCTATCTCGCTTCGGGCATGTTTAGCGAGGCAAGGACAGCTTATCCTGATTGGTCGATCGCCCGTTGCTGCGAGGCCGTGTGGGCGTGGCGCGTTCAGGGCTGGCAGTCTGATATCCAATGGCGCGAAACTTACGGTCTACCGCCGGACCCCACGCTATCCCGACGGATTGCCTATCAGGTGGATTTTTACAAGCTGACCGGAGAGGTTCGATCGAAGTCACGGAAGCCTGAAACGTTTGAGCAACGATCGCTTGTACTGGCTTGATCGAGTAGAACAACGAAACAATATTCATGGAGACAACTATAATGTCAATTTCTCAAGAAAATGCAAAAGGATTTTATACTGCAAAAAATCCGGTAAGACGAATTACTATACGCAGAAAAGGTGATAGTTTGTGGTATGAATATGATCCAAGTGAGCTATCTAATCAAAAAACGATTAATGCAAAAAGTTTTGAAGGCATTTTTGTCTCACATAGGCTAGCAGCAACTACTCAAAACGATGGGTTATCTTGCTTTTTTACGTGCGAGGCAAATCATGAATATTATGTTTTTAGCTATGTTTATCATAAACATTTTAAGCAGACTGGGCTAGGTAAGTTTCACAAGACCTTGAAGACTATAAATCCTGGGGCTGTTCTTGAGATTCATGTTTCTCCATTGAATCAAAATGGGGTCAAAATTGCTCTAGTCGTCAATGGAGAACCGATCGAGTGGGATGCGCCAGCCTAAAGTAAAACTTGAGCCAGAGGTCAAATAACATGAGCATTGATTATACTTTTTATGCGATCGCAGGCATTAAAGCAGATGCGATCGAACTGGATGAAGATGTGATTGGAAAACTTCAGTGTGAGGAAATCGGATCATTAATTTGGATCGATTCAAACTCATGGAGTGGTGGTGAAGAGTATATCGGCATCGTTTTGTATTCACAGGATCTCCATGAGGATCAAAGGATAAAGGAATTCTCCGCCGCCGAAGTTGGCGACGCAATCACCAATGCCTCACTGGAACTAGAATCGATCGGCTACGAAGGCGAGGTGAAACTTTATCTATTGATGGCGATATCGTGACAATAAAACACAAAATCCCCTGCGACAATGCACATTGCGCTACTGGAGCGACTTGCGGCAAACGATCGCGTTGCCTCCGGTTGTTGTCTTTTGTCGAGCGATCGAAAAATCCAGAAGACTCAGGAATTATTGTAGTATTTGGCCCAGACCCGAAAGACTGCGAATATTTCAGGCCGATCGCTAAACACCACATCCAGCGTTCGATCGCCCTTCTCTGACTACATTTATTCACAAAAAAGGAGTCTCTTGTGCTGAAATGGAAGAAATTTGCCTGGGACTCGCCGCAGAGTGCAATATGCCCTGAAATACTAATCAGAACATCCGGCGGAATCAGGACAGTGGTATATATCGGCACTAATTACGATACTCAAGAGCCGATGTGTTCCGACAAAAATGGGCTTGACGTGCCCGTCGATCTTTCTGCTGAATGGATGCTGCTCTCTGACTTTGAAGCTATGATCGAAGACTGATAGCCCGTCAAGTATGCCGATCGACACACCCCAGATCTAGTGCCTGATCGCTCTTCTCCCGCTGCATCTGTGGGCTTGTACTCTATGTTAATCCGAGATACACTGGTATCAGTTTAGAGGATTAAAGCAATGTCTTACGCAGGAGTTGCAACAGGTACATATCAATTTCTGGTTACGTTAGTGCATCAGCGAACGGGCGAAGAGCGGCTAGTGAATTGCCTACTAGAAGACGACAGCTACGCCACGATGATCGGAGCTATTCGATCGGCTGGCTGGGGTCCTCAGTGGGAGTACTGGGAGTCGTTGCTATGCTCCTAGAACTGCAAGAATTTGTTCGATCGGCTAGTGATGCTGAATCTGTCAAATCAGCGATCGCCTTAGCGTTCGAGAATCGGTATATTTCTCCATACGATTATGTAGAGGATGCGATCGATGAGTTGCTACACGCTCCAAAAATATCGCGCTCTAGATTGAAAGAACGGGGCTGGACGGACAGGCTGATCGAGTCTTTTCTTCCCGAACCAAGCCTGCACCCTAACCCGCACGGATACGCACACCAGATGAGACTTTGGTTGATCGCGGATGTTGCGCAGGCAGAAGTGATTTTAGATGAAGAATTAAAAAACAATCGGAGAAAGAAACATGCAAAGTCAGTTTGCAACGCTGCCTAGACCGCTTAGGGTTGTGGCGGAACATGCTTACGAGGGCCTTCAGTTGCGCGAAGAGTTGGCATTACGTGGGGTTGATCCGCGATCGATTAAGTGTCAAGTAAATCTTAAGGATTTTGCGAAGGAATACTATGTGATTGCTCTGGGGGAATATCGAGATCTTTTGCCCTTGAGAAAACGATCGCCGTCCTGGCTAATCGCCCAATCTAAGGAGTTTCAGAAGAAATTCTGGCATGTTCGCTACTGCGTGGCGATCGTGCTGCTGCGGCATTTCTGGGTGCAAAGCCTTATTCTGAGAAGACTGTGAAGCCAGCGATCGTCTGTGCTCCTCCTACTCAGCAGATTGATCTGCCTGCACCTGTTTTTCATGATGATGTTGTCGTTATTGATGCTTTTACGGGGCGGTTCACGTTGCCATCGGGCGAGGCTGGCAAAGCCGTAATGACTCCTCACATGAATCGCTGGAAAGTTATTGGGGTTTTGCGGGATGAGAGTGGGGAGATTTTGCACATGGCCCCAACGACGACGATCGCAAGTGTGAAAAGCATCCTTCGTGGGCGGCTCATGCTAGATCCTAAGGTTTGTGGCTCACTTGATATTTTTCGTGTGGAGATGCAACGCTAATAATGGCTTATCCAGGACAAAAGGGCGATCG
>JBOFTL010001257.1:0-4779 GCA_051652045.1 Microcoleus sp.
ACAAAACATAGGTACTTCGCTCAGCCGGTTGTGGAACAATTGTAGTCCACCAAGTCTTGAATTCTTGTCGTGCCATTGCACTGTGTTGCAGGCCAAAAAATCCCAGCAATCCAACGTTCACTAACAGAGCTTGTCCTAATGGAACGATCGGCGCAGAATCAATTGATTTTGGTACAATGAAATCGCCCACAAATCCGATCGCGTACAAAAAGGTAACCAAGAAAATAGCGTAACAAACAAGACCGTAAATAAATACAGCCACTCTAGCGGTCTTGTTTTTATTCGTCGTTTGAATTGATTGAGTTTCCATTCGATCGCTCCTGTGATGCTTAGGAATTAAAACAATGGATAAGATGCAGGAAAAAAGTTATAGCTGGTTCGATCGCTCTTCGTAGCAACAGCAGAAATCAGAAATATTGGCAGTGATCTGCATTGACGGCTTTTTCACTCAAAAACCAGACAGGATTGACGATTTTTTCTGCTTCGGGAAGCAAGTTATTTTCGTTCACATCAAAGGTTTTCGCTGCCAACTTGCAACCGAATAAATGCACCTTGCCTGTCTCCTTCAAAGCTTTGATGAAATCGTAAATTTCTACAAAGTCGCCGTTTTCTGCTAAGCGCGATCGCAGCCATTCTTCATCCGCCGCATGATTTCCTTCAATCTTGAGAGAATTAATACCTTCTAGAGTGAGTACGCGAATCGCCCATAGCGTGAAGAGGATATCTACCTCAGCACCCTTGCTTGCCATTACATAAGCAAATGTGAGTGGAGTTAGTAATTTGTCGTATCCATCATCGCGGATTACAATTGCTAGTTTTTTCATCTTAAATACCTCTCAGTTTTTAGGTGGTTTCATTGTTTGTAGCGGCAATTTCATGCTAATAGTGTCAAATTAAGGTCAAAAACAGTCACAGAATGGTGTTTAACCGTTAGATTTCGATCCCCCCTAGGGTGTGTTTTCAAAGTCTAGATCCCCCCCAGCCCCCCTTAATAAGGGGGGAGTAAGAGTCTTCAAGTCCCCCTTTTTAAGGGGGATTTAGGGGGATCGAGATTCTGGAAAAAGCGAGATTTCTCCAAGATTTCAGCCGATTATTAACACCTATGTCTCCCCGCGATCGTCTTAATACCTGAAATGCCCAATTTATTGTCTCAGGGGCAGGGATATTTCTCGTGTACCGCCCCTACAAAACTATCGTTTTTCCGATCGAGAAATAGCCCTGTTTCCCGTTCACTAGATGATGAACGATGTCACATAAATGTTCTGATTCGTCATCGCTAAACCTGGCGATAGCTTGGCAAACTCCGTCTGAGCTACTCCTCCGATACCATCTTTGTCGAAGTACAACGATCCGGTAGACTGGTTGTAGATGAAACGATCGCTGCTATCTTGAGCGCTAGTTCCTATGTGGAATTGAGCTGCTTTAAGCGTTCCAACAGTTAATCCGCCCGAAAAACCGAGATTATCGACTAGGATTAAGTCATCTGCAACTGCAAAATCTCTGATGGTATCGATTCCTTCATTAGAGTTCCAGAACTTAAAGGCATCTTTCCCTGTTCCACCACTGAGAAGATCGTTACCTGTCGCACCTAACAAGGTGTCATTTTCAGTATCACCATAAAGGGTGTCATTGCCTGTTCCACCATTGATGAAATCGTCGCCACCTCTACCATTGACGGTATCATCTCCATCTTGAGCGTAGATAACGTTTTTGACAGCATTACCCAAAATATAATTTTTTGAGTCGTTACCCATACCCTCAATAGCAGACTCGGTTAAAGTCAGATTTTCAACATTTGCTCCCAACGTATAGTTGATGGTGGAAATTACGGTATCAGTTCCTTCGCCAACTTGTTCGATAACTACATCAGATGCAATATCGACAACGTACTTGTCGTCACCGAGACCGCCAACCATTGTGTCTGCACCGGAACGACCATTCAGGTAGTCGTTCCCACTCTCAATTCCATCACCCCCAATGAGGGAGTCATTACCAGAACCACCGTCGATCGAGTCATCCCCAAAACCACCGTCGATCGAGTCATTGCCTTCTGCACCGTTGAGGATGTCGTTTCTCCAGTTACCAGTAATACGATTGTCCAAGTTGTTACCCTTACCCGTCGTACCGTTAAGAGCATTAGTAGTGAAGCTGAGATTTTCGAGGTTTGCTGCCAAAGTGTAGTTTATGGAAATGGCTACGTTATCAATACCCCCCGAAGCATCCTCGATAATTACGTCAGCGTCATGGTAAAGAAGGTACCAGTCGTTACCGTTACCACCACGGAGTGTATCTAAGTCATCGCCACCGTAAAGCACATCATGCCCGTCACCACCAATCAGGCTATCGTTGCCTGCATCACCGTAGATGTGATCGTTACCAACTCCACCATCATAATTGTCGCCATAAAGGATATCGTTACCATCTCCGCCAGAAATCTCTAGGTCGTCACCTAGTCCGCCCTCGATCGTGTCATTGCCAAAATAACCAGAAATGAAATCATTGCCTTCATAGCCCTTCATGTAATCGTTGTCAGGGTCTTGAGGGTTCATGAAATCGCTTCCTGGGGTACCGTGATAGTGAGTCATATTAGTTTTTCCTTGTTCTTGACGTTTGTTTTCTTGTTGTTTGTAGAGGATTGATTCCTCTCTTATGTGGACTTTTTTTGCATTCAAATTTCAACGCTCTTTTCTTCAAGATCGAATCCAGAAATGATGTTGAGTTGATACTTTTGAGCGCATTTGCGATCGAGCAAATATCAGGTATGGCAATATGTTCGATCGCACTCAAAACATTGCTGTAAATTTGAGTGAAATGCGAATTAGAGCGATCGGAAATACCGCAATACTTAACCAGCATGAGGTGAATTTCCTAATCAGTTGAAATCTAATGCCGCACCTGATATACCAACTGTGTCCTCACAGATTTCATACGTCTAGGACAGTTTGCCAGTTCGATCGGTCAGTTAAGGGATGCTCTTAAAAAAATAGATAATTAAGCTGGAAAGCTTTGCCAGAAAAAGTTTGTAGGTTTTCCATGAATGGAGAAATTCAGCGATTCGGTCACTTATGTTGGGAGAGTGACAGATTTGACATCTCCCCCGGTTGGAAACACGGGGGATTCTAAACTGATGTTGCTACGGCGACTAGAAGTCGCACTTCGCAATTTATAGCTTCAGATGGCTTGTTCATGGTTTTTAGAGTTGCTCTACTTGGACAATTCATTATGCCTTAAAAAAACCTCAAATGATTGCTCTGCAATCATTTGAGGTTTTAAAAACTCTGAATCTCTTTGAAATTAAATCCGATCTAATATCTGCGGAATGTGGGATACAAGTCCGATGCAACCGGACTTGATATCAATCGATCGCAATTAAATTTGATGCGTAAGTCCTGTCTCAGTTAAACGGACTTAATATCACCTGCCGATCGACTCAGATACAACTCAATTCATCCTCACAGTCGATCGGCTGCTTCCGGCAATTCATCGATGTAAATCCGTCGCACTCGCTGATAGTACCTGAGACGCTACCACTTTAAAAATGCCAAACGCCGGAACAAAATTTACCTTCAAATCGTCAAGCTGCACTATCGAATTTCTGGCATTTTGCCAAAACTCTTAATTTGTTTTGCATAAACAACCAACCCAAAATGCAAACAAAAATTAAGAGAACTTACGATCGCATTTTATCTGTAATGTAGGGCGCGAAGTTTGCACCTTAGCGCAAACACAAGCACAAACCAAGCATTTATAATTTAGATATTGCACGCCACTCAATAAAGTTCTACAACCCTCGCTATTGCGTTGATGCGTTAGCGAAGCCCTCGAAGAGGATCGCGAAAAACCTAGCTTTTACAAGCTTAATGACATGGGTGCAAGATCTCAGTTATCAGCTACGCACAACATCTATAGGTAGTGTTTTGTCAGGGCAATTTACCGCGATCGCCCCGAACAAAAACCTAATTATAAAAGATGTTGTGAGTCCTCTCGCAGGAGACTGGTGTTTTGAGACAGGAATTTATAGCAAATTGCAGGTTTATGAAGCACATCCGCCGATCGAACAATCTTCACAAGGACACGGCACTGCCGTGTCCCTACCCACGATATCTGCGTACTTAACTTACCTGAAAAATCCTGTAAATCCCTGCCGAATTGGGGGTACATTTGGAATAATTGAAGATATGACTCAACTGTCTAAAAAGCGCAAGCGCCGAGGCGTAATTCTTTCCGATTGGGGTTTGCATCGCTTACAAAATACTCAAGAACAATTAGCCATTGCCGAAAATGGTAACTCTACTTACACCTTAGAAAGATTGAGCACTTTGACAGGGCTTAGCGCTCGATCGATCGGGCGGTTGCGCAGCGGTAAAGCTGCGGTAGATCGCCAAACTTTAGAAGATCTGTTTCGCGCCTTTGACTTGAAGCTAACAGAACAAGATTACATTCATCCAGTACCCGAAGCCCCAAAACGGGAACCTGTAAAATCGATCGCCCAAGATTGGGGAGAAGCCCTCGATGTTTCTCACTTTTGGGGGCGTACCGCAGAAATTGCCACCCTCAGTCAATGGATTCTGCAAGATAATTGTCGGTTAGTCGGCATTTTTGGCATTGGCGGTATCGGCAAAACAGCTTTGTCAGTTAAACTGGCGGAAATGCTGCAAGATCGATTTACTTATGTAATTTGGCGATCGCTCCGCAATGCCCCGCCTTTAGAAATCTTGTTAGCAGAATTAGTGCCATTCCTATCAAGCCAACAAGATACTAAAGCAGATTTAAGTAGCT
>JBOFTL010001258.1:0-6244 GCA_051652045.1 Microcoleus sp.
CCGTAGAGATTGGCAATAGTTTTTTGACCCGCTGGCGTCAGTGCCAAATAGTGCAATCCTTCCCCGATGTACTGAGAGACAACATTCCGAAAAAACTTGGGATAGCCTGCGCGCAAGTCGCCCGGATTGCGGTAGCCAAGATTTTTATTTGTACCTATTTCTTCAAATTCATAAAATAGTGCCGGCATTTTTTGCAAGTAGCGGGGGTCGCTGAGTTGACCGATTAAATCTGCAGCCCGCACCAAGCCCGGATAATTGGAAGTACAAGAATGTTCTGCGTCATTGGGTACGGGAAAGCGAGTCAATTCAATATTTTGCATTAGGGCCCGTACATCGATCGCATCGGAATCAGAAAAATGTTCTTGCACGAACATTTTGCTTCTATCTACATGAAAGGGTGTTAAGCTCGCATCAGTTTGATTCAATTCTAGATAAATTGGATCGCTATTGTTACCAGTAACGTACAATCTTTGGCTGTGTCGGTCACCAGAGCAGATTCCTGCAACATAACCGATATCGTGGCACAGCCAAGAAACTATTGCCTCCAGCCAATGTTCGCGGGAGATGTTTCCCTCACAAATGTATTTTCCGCGCAAGATTTCTTGTCCTACTAAGGTGACAAGAACAGTATGTTCGACGTTGTGATAAAGAGCGCTGCTGCGAGCAATATTGCCTAAAGTTAGGTTGACAGATTGTTCGATAAGTCGGGCGGTGTCGGATTTCAGGTTGCCGTAAGTGTTGCGGTATCCAGCTTTTAAGCTTTCAGTTAAAGAGTTGGTAACGATCGCTGTGGGGTTAAACATATGCATTTACCTGATAAATTATGGGAGGTGGCAAACAATTTTATACAAGCAACTGTTTTTTTATGCTATTATTTTGTTTGCTGGGAAGCCTGTTATGGAGTCAATCTCAAATCTCCAAGCAATTGCGAGACTGCTGGTTTTGATTGATGGTTGTTATTATCGCCGATCGCGATGCCCGATCGCAACCAGAAAAGCTCATAAATTTGACACTTGTTACGCCCCAGGGATCGATCTCTGAGGTGGCAGGTAGGGCAACACCTCATAAAAACTCATAAAAACTCAGGACTCGGGCCCGTCGCATTCTTCGTGAGAACTTAAATCCGTCGCATTCTTAGTGAAAACTTCAGTCCGCCGATTTTGCAGTCAGAACTTAACTTCTCAAAAGTTCGTAGTAAGGACTTGAGTTCGTCGCATTCGCAGCGAGGAGTTGGGTCTGCCTCGAATGCTGCGGACGCGCATTCCACACTACGAAACGTTTTTGTTATGGTAATCGACCAAAGATGATATAATAACAAGTCAGGCTTAGTCACCCGCATTTTGGTATTTTATGTCATTGCGAGCGCAGGGAAGCAATGGCAAATAAAAAGCGATCGAACGGTCGATTTTCAACAGCTACAATACAGCAAATACCGGATTGAATACCTGGGAAATTTCAGATGAATCTTGAAGAAGCTTTAGAATTTACAGACAACTCAGTTTATACCAAGACCGGCAAACACCTCAATGATTTGGAAAGGCTAATTTTTATCGGGACTTGGCAAGGAAAAACCTACAAACAGATTTCCCCATTAAATAGCGAGTATGTAGAAAAGGATGTGGGTTTCAAGCTGTGGCGGAAGCTGTCAATTGTTTTGGGGGAAAGAGTTACTAAAAAGAACGTGCGAGGAGCGATCGAGCGTGCCAGCCTGCGGGAGGAAATGCGCAGTCAATTAGAAGGGAGTTTGCAGGCACATAGCAACGAGAGATTCAAGGAAGATGCCCTAGAAAAGCATCGCCATACTGAACAGATAAATCGGCAAGATTATGGCAGGCGAGTTTTTATTAGTTATTACAGCCAAGAACCAGATCTGAGTTTAGCGCTAGCACTGGCCGAGGCAATTAAGGTGGCAGGACATCAAGTATTTGCAGCAAATATTGGAGCGGTTTATCCCGATCGAGAATCAGCAAAAAACTGGCTGGCTCAGATTGACATCGCATTAGAACATTGCGAATATTTTTTACTGCTGCTGTCGGGACAAACTGCAGTTAGCGAAATAGTTATGGAAGCATTGCGCCGGATCAAAGAATTGCGCGATCGGCGTCAAAATTCGGCACCTATTGTAGTGCCAATTCGAGTCGATTATCCTGCCAGCATAGCACTAAACCACGACTTGCGCAATTACATTAACCACACTCGGCATCGAGAGTGGAGATCGCCGGCAGACACGCCGCTGCTGCTCGCAGAAATTAACCAAATGCTGTTAGAAAGAGGACTAGGAGAAAGCAAAACACAGGCAGGAGAAACAGCGCGCTCTGATACAGACGATGACCTATCTACAGGATTTACAGTTAATTCAAATCTGGATTTTCCAGAAAATAATTCCCCTACAAACGCAGTCAATACTGTAACTATTTCCCGGACGCTACCGCTGTCAAGTCCTCCATCGCCAGCAGCAGAACCGCAGATTCCGCAAGGACAAGTCAGGCTGGATTCAGCTTTTTATGTCGAGCGATTTCCCTGGGAAACTCAGTGTTACAAACAAATTTTGCAGCCGGGAACTTTAATTAGAATTAAAGCACCGAGACAAATGGGAAAAACTTCGCTGATGGCGAGGATTCTTTATCAAGCAAAAGAACAAGGCTATCGCACGGTTCCCCTGAGTTTTCAACACGCAGATGCTGAATCATTTGCCAATCTTGACGAACTGCTGAAATGGTTCTGTACTAAAATTGCGCGCAAGCTGCGTTTGCCCTATCAAATTGATGATTATTGGACGGATACTTACGGCAGCAAAGATAATTGTACTGCTTATTTTGAAGATTTCTTGCTATTGGAAAACGATGCGCCTCTAGTGTTGGGATTGGATGAAGTCGATCGAGTTTTTCAATATCCGACAATTGCCGACGATTTTTTTGGACTGTTGAGAGCTTGGTATGAAGAAGCGGGATATGGTGACAGCAGCAGCGAACTGTGGGCAAAACTGCGTTTGGTGGTGGTGCATTCGACAGAAGTTTACATTCCGCTCAATGTGAATCAATCGCCTTTTAATGTGGGATTGCCCATCGAATTGTCAGAGTTTAGCGCTGCACAGGTTGTCGATTTAGCCAAGAGGCACGGGTTGAATTGGCAAATGAATATGGTGGAAAAATTGATGAATATTGTGGGCGGACATCCCTATTTAGTGCGAGTAGCATTATATCATATTGCTCGAAAAATCGATCGGGAATATCAAACATTTTCAGGCTTTGCAACAGAATATCCAGATTTAGAGGGGTGTTTAGATGAACTTTTAGAACTTGCTCCTACTGAGGCGGGAATTTACGGCGATCATTTGCGGCGTCACTTGTGGAATTTGCAAGAACATCGAGAGTTGGGAGTGGCTTTTAGCAGGGTAGTGACAGCTAATGAACCCGTAGAATTAGAATCTGTGCTAGCGTTTAAGTTACACAGTTTGGGGCTGGTACAGTTGCGGGGAAATGAAGTAACTGTGCGCTTTGAGTTGTACCGTCAATATTTTAGCGATCGACTCAAATCTATTTAACTTAACTTAAAAAACTGTTACTGGAGGTAATCAAATGCCGTCTCCATTTCCAGGGGTAGATCCTTACTTAGAAAATTCTGAATTTTGGCCGGAAGTTCACCATCGCTTAATTACCGCGATCGCCGATGCCCTGGGGCCTGCACTGCGGCCTAAATACCGAGTAGCAATTGAAAAGCGGATTTATTTGAGCGATGCAGAAGATAACGACTTCATGGCAATTCCTGACGTGACTGTATTTTCCGGGCCGTCAACTGCCGGTCAAACTTCCGATCGATCGATAGCGACCGCAACGCTACCGTATGCCGAACCAATAACTGTCACAGTGCCGATATTAGAAGAAGCCAGAGAAGGTTATCTAGAACTGCGAGAGGTAGGCACAAATCGGGTGATAACTGTAATAGAAATACTCTCTCCTAAAAACAAACGAACTGGAAAGGGCAGAGAGGAATATGAAAACAAGCGGCAAGAAGTGTTGAGAAGTGCGTCTCATTTAGTAGAAATCGACTTGCTCAGAGCTGGAAGACCGATGCCTGTCAATGGTGGGATTAATACAGATTACCGCATTTTAATTAGCAGGGCAAATCGCCGACCGAAAGCTCAACTATATCCGTTTACAGTGCGAGATGAAATTCCATCATTTTTGTTACCTTTGCAGCCAGAAGATGCAGAGATTCATGTGGAATTGCAAACTTTGTTTCAGGGTGTTTATGACAGAGCTGGATTCGATCTGACGATCGACTACACTCAGTCACCAAGGCCGCAACTGAAGGAAGATGATGATGTTTGGGCTAATGCACTTTTACAGGAAAAAGGAATTAGATGATTTGAGATTTTAGATTGGAGAATTGAGGATGATTGAGTCAGTAAAATTTGAAACTTTATGGATAGTGACATTGAAACTTTGGCAAACTGGAGAATTTGGGGGCGAGCGATTAAAATACTATTAATATATAGCGGTAAGGTGCGCAGTGCGTGACTACAGATAGAATGCAATTTTAGTAAGGTGCGCAGTGCAAGCCTTACAGATAGAACGCGATCGCGAATCCTGGGAGAGTTGCATTATTTTGGGAAAGTGGGGTGGTTTGGGACGTGCGATCGACTAAAATACAATTAATATATAGCGGTAAGGTGCGCAGTGCGCACCCTACATATAGAATGCTTACCTAAGTCTTGGGAAAGTTGCATTGTTTGGGAAAAGTGGGATATTTTGGGACTGGCGATCGATTAAAATATGATTAATGAGAAGAGGGCAAAATCTTGATTCCATTTGAATTTATCGTCACTGGAAAACCAGTTTCTCTACAAACCAATAACCGATCGAAACTTCAAAACTGGAAAGCCAAAGTTAGTGAAACCGCTGCCGCAGCTATGCCCGCAGGAATGCCAGTAATTAGGGAACCAGTTCAAGTCATTATCACTCACTATTGTGTTATTCAAATATCAGATTTAGATAACATTATCAAGCCGATCGTAGATGCGATGAAGATTTTAGTTTACCTTGACGATCGGCAAGTTACCGACCTCACAGTAAAACGACGCAAACTGAAGGAATTTGCCGATCTGACAGCGATATCTCCTTCGATCGCTGAAGCTGTGACAGCAGGCAAGGAATTTATCTATGTTAAAATCGATCGACCAAGCAACCCAATGGAGCTAAATCAATGATAGCAGCTATAGAAAAATTAGAAACGACAGAAATAGCAGAGATTGCTGAAAAATACCGCCAGCAAGGTTATCAAGTGTTAGTAAGGCAGAGAAATTATAATTGGCAAAAATTTATTCAGAATCAGGAAATAGACTTGGCAATTTATACAATTCAAGAATCAGTTATTGCAGCATTAAAACCGCGTCCTTCCGAGTCAAGAGTTAACAAAACTCCCGAAGAAGAGATGATGGAGGCTTTATATGACTACCGCCAACATGATTTATCCGATATTCAGGTTTACATGACAAGAGCATCAGCAATGATGGAAAAAGGAGACTTCGATATCGCTACTTGTTCGATCGCAGTTATAAGTGAATCAGTAATGCGCATGGTAGCCGAACACCACTCGATTAATTTTGAAATTCAAGAACCGCAAATTTTGGCTCAAACTTTTCTCGCTCACGGTTTAATAAACGATGAGGATTATGAACTTTTGGTGGCTGCATTGGAAATTCGCGATCGCGTCATTTTCCAGCAGGAAAAAGTTGCTGTTGACCTCAAGTTAGCCAGTGATGCTTTTGCAGCCTTGGAGCACCTTTTAAGTAAATCAGGGCAAGTTGCAGAGTAATGATGCTCCCAGGGGCGATCGGCAGTGTATTCTACTTATTGAAAACAGGTTATGGATCGAGAAAACAATTCAACTTACACTTACAAAGTTGGCGGACATCTGCCCTTAGATGTTTCCACTTATGTAGTACGCCAAGCTGATTCAGAACTCTATCAAGGATTGATCGATGGCGAGTTTTGTTACGTACTAAATTCCCGCCAGATGGGTAAAACTAGCTTGCGGGTGCGCACGATGCACAAATTGCAAGCAGAAAACATCGCTTGTGCCGCGATCGATCTCACTAAAATCGGTTCTCAAGATATCAATCCGGATCAGTGGTATGCCGGGATAATCAGGCGTTTAGTTACCAGTTTTAAACTGGATTTAAATTTGCGATCGTGGTTGCGCGATCGAGAGTTTCTGCCACCATTGCAGCGGTTGAGCGAGT
>JBOFTL010001259.1:0-2669 GCA_051652045.1 Microcoleus sp.
ACCTCCCAGCAAGCAATCAGGTGTTTTTAAAAACCGATTTTCTAGAGCTTGCAACCAATCTTCAGCTACCGTACAAATAATCGATCAGTTGCTGGCTGGCTGTAGAATAAATATTATCGGGGAGTGCGTTGATAGTTCGACCTCCCAGCAAGCAATCAGGTGTTTTTAAAAACCGATTTTCTAGAGCTTGCAACCAATCTTCAGCTACAGTACAATCATCGTCGGTAAATACTAAAAATTTGCCTTTCGCAGCAAAAGCCCCAGTATTTCTAGCAGTTGCAGGCCCGGAATTCGGCTGTGAAAGCAGTTGTAAGTTTAATTTGCTTTGAAATGGAGAGACTGTGGATTCGATCGAGATTTTTGTGCTATCGTTAACGACAATTACTTGGAAGCGATCGCTCGGATATTTTAGTTTAGCAAATGAATCCAGACACGCTGCGAGTTTTTGCGGGCGATCGTAGGTTGGCACAATTATTGAAAAGTGGTTAGTCATTAGTCATTAGTCATTAGTGGTTAGTCATTAGTTATACCAATTTTAAACGAAATAACAGTGTTCTTGTCCCCCCCCTTTATAAGGGGGGGGTTAGGGGGGGTCAAAGATTGTAGCAGACTTTTAGAGAACTGGTATTATTAGTGGTTAGTCATTAGTTATTAGTCATTGGTCATGAGTCGATAATTCATCCGTGTATCCTTAATAGCATTTCTGGTGTAAGTGAGGTAGACTCTCCCTGCAATCACTATTACCAATTCCCAACTCCCAATTCCCAATTCCCAATTCCCAATGTACCTCATGGAGTGTGAAAAAGGCTATAACTCATCCGTGTATCCGTGTCAAAATCCGTGTCGTGCCTTCCTTCTTCTTTTATTTTAACTTATAAAGCACAGGCTCACTCACAAAATCTTTACCGAAAACAGGTTGCAGCGGCCCTTGGGAACTACCCATCCAAGACAGATTTTTTACTGTTTTTGCGTCTGTCTTAGTCAAAGGTCCGATCGCCACCATTCCTACTTTATTTTGCCGCAAATTTGCCAGCCAATCCGCAAGTACATCAGATTTAAAAGGAATGAATAAAACTTCTCTGTTCAAATTTTTGCCATAAAACAAGTAGCTGCGAGCACTAAAATAAAATCCTATTCTCTCATCCAGTGCCGCATTTTTGTCAATATATTCGTAGATACCTTGATATAATTCTGTTCTAGCAATATCTCGTTTTTCCCGCCCTACCAAACTCGCACTCGCGATCGATGCTATACAAATACAGATTACGATCGCCCAACTCAATTTTTGCATATTTATCAGTCGATCGCCCGATCGATTTGGATCGTAATTTTTGACGAACAAGATCCAAGCTGCCAGCAGCATCAACCCTAAATAAACTACTGAATATATTGCCAACTGCACTCCGCTGCTGGCTAGAGTTTTACTTAAAATATCGATCGCAGATCCGGGATTCGATTTAAAAGTGTCAATCAGAAAGCTTCCCCAAACAATAGTTGTGCCAGTAAACGAAGAATTCCGAATCGCATCAAAAATTGTGCTGCTGACAATCCCCAAAATACTGCTCGATATTACCGCAGTAACAACTATTTGCTGGCGAGTTTGCTGCCAAGTTGCTGCAACTGCTGCGGCGATACCTAACAAGCTTAAAAATGGAAATCCATATCTCAAATTAAAGCCGAGTAAAGGACTGATTACGCCAGACCAATTTCCCTCAGTACCGGAACTGTAAGGTGTAATTAAATACAGAATTCCCGTGCCTGCAAATACCGCAATTAAAATTATGTTGTTTTCCCCGATCGCGCGATTTCTGCTTTTCATCCAAGCTATAATTGCTATTAAGATTTGCAGGGCGATCGCCATAAATGGCAATTGCAATCTAATAATCATTTGCAAGCCGAGAGTTTGCCAGTGTTCCAGACTCAATGGATTGAATTGAGCGGCTAAAGTGCTGTGCCAAATCTTTAAATACGGCGATGAAATCGGTACGGATTTGCCTGTGGGTGCTGCCTGCGGTGAGGGTTTCGGTGCCGCAGTGGGTGGTAGGGGAACTGGCTGTAACGGCACTTGAAATCCAGCAGTATCGCTGACAGGATAGTTGATTTGCATGAAGTTTCTCGCATACCAAAAACCTCCAAAAAACAACAAGCAAACTATGCCGCACAACACCACAAATTTGTTAACAGTCAATAATTCAAGCTGGCGCGATCGCTTTTTTTCCTGGGGTTTACCGAAATTTACTGCCCTTAAATCGTCTAAGACATTGTGAGTTTTTACCGCTGTTTGCGAACGTGCTAATTTTTGATTTATCGCAAATCTGACAATTTCTAATATTGCCAATCCCAGTAAAATCGCTACCGTGTAAGCGATGCCAGTGACTTTGATTCCTGCTAAAATTCCTGCCGCAGCCAAGCAGAGAGCGAGTTCGGATGCAGCGCGACTCTTATAATAAGAAATACCGAAGTACAAGCTAATTGTAAAAATTGCGGCTAGCGGTAAGTCTGGGTGAATCGTATTAACTTGATTGAGCAGCATCGGCACAGTCAACACTAAGCAGGATGCTGCCATGCTGTAAAATCTGTTTGCTCCTAATTTAACGCTGACAAGATAAACTGCCAGTCCTTGCAGAATCCAGGCAATTAGCAGGGGCAATGCTGCGAGGAAATCTTCT
>JBOFTL010001260.1:0-4068 GCA_051652045.1 Microcoleus sp.
ATCAACAAACAGGATAAAGCAGCTTCTTTTTATGCCGAACGCTGCGATATGTTGATGAAAAATGAATTACTCATCACTTTGGAAGGTATAGAAATCTAGCGATTTTAGATTTTGGATTTTGGATTTTAGATTGTTGAAATTTGACAATTATCAATTACCAACTACCCATTACCAATTACCCATTACCAATTACCCATTACCTCTTACTTTATGCGCTTAAAATCCCTTGATGTTTTTCGCGGAATTGCGATCGCCTCCATGATTCTCGTTAACAATCCCGGCAGTTGGAAACACATTTATCCACCCCTAGAACACGCAGAATGGCACGGTTGCACTCCCACAGATTTAGTATTTCCCTTTTTCCTATTCATCGTCGGCTGCGCGATGTCCTTCTCCCTCTCAAAATACACTCAAACAGTTAAAGAAACAGAAACAACCATATCCAAAGTTACAGATAAATCCGCACCAGCCAATTCCGAACAAACTGCTGTCGATCCTGCAATCTATCCCCTAAAAAAATCGTTGTTGCAGCATCCTTATTCCCAGATTTACGGACGAATTGCCCGTCGCGCAGCCATCTTATTTATATTAGGATTGCTGCTAAATACATCCTCGATCGCCCTTGACGTACTTCTCAACAATGCCCCCGTTGAAAACTTCGCTAAAATCCGCATCATGGGAGTATTGCAGCGCATTAGTTTAGCTTATTTAATAAGCGCGATCGCGATTCTCAACCTCTCCCCCCGCAACCTAAAACTGCTCGCGATCGCCCTTCTTTTCGGCTATTGGGGCGCGCTAACCTTAATTCCCGTACATGAATACGGCTTCGGTAATCTCACGCCAGAAGGCAATCTAATAGGATATCTCGATCGACTAATTCTCGGCAGCCAACACCTCTACAAAGGCGGCCCCTTCGATCCAGAAGGATTGTTGAGTACCTTACCCGCAGTTGTCACAGTTCTCATCGGCTATTTTACAGGAGAATGGCTGCGCGTGCAGCCAATTAAAACCCGCACCAGTATCAACTTAGCAATCTGCGGCCTCAGTTGCGCGGTAATCGGCAGTTTGTGGGGATTGTTATTTCCCATTAACAAACAACTTTGGACGAGTTCTTACGTAGTTTTCACCGCAGGTTGGGCGCTGTTATTGCTAGCAGCTTGCTACGAAACAATTGAAGTGCGGAACTGGAAATGGGGGCAACCCTTTGAAATTATGGGAGTGAATGCAATTTTTCTGTTTGTTGCTTCGGGAATTGTCGCCAGAATTCTGTTAAAAACCCGTATCGGTACTGGCGAAACTGCTTCCACTACCTACAATTGGATTTATGAAAACTGGTTTGTACCGTGGGCTGGAACCCTTAACGGTTCTCTAGCATTTGCCGTGACTGCGGTATTGTTTTGGTGGTTGATTTTGTATGGAATGTATCGGCGAGGTTGGGTATTCAAAATTTGAATGCGTTACTGATGCTGACAGCAGATTGCAAGTTAATTTGCTAAAGAGTAACCCAATTAGCCAAGGTGGAAGCGCCCGATCGCACTCTGAAAAAATTTAGCTAAAGCCTTGAAGTAGTGGTAAAATAGAGTCATGTTGTCAGGGCGATCGCGATTATTAAATTTGGCGCGCTCTCGATCGAACTAACAAAGGAAAAGTTGTCATGAACTATGATGAGATAGCTCGTTTGTGCCAGCAGCTTGGATACAAGGACAAATTACGTTTGGCGCAACTGCTAATACAGTTAGCAAGAAAAGAAGAGGAAATTCAAAATCCCCAACCCCACACCGAAGAGAATCTGAATGATTATTGGAAAACCCCCGATAATGCAGAACTAATTCAATATGTTTTGGAAAGGATCGTCAAGTTAAAGCCAACCAAACTCAGCGGCCTTAAGAATTCGATCGAGGCAATGTTTCAATTTCAAGGCGGAATTTCTGAGTTTGAACAAGAAAGAATCATCTCCGAACTTCAAAGGCTGAAATACATCCGAATTGATGAGAACAATCGAGTCAAATATTTATAGCATATCGGGCGATCGACTTCTATTTTAAAACTTACGCAAAAAATAGTTCGATCGCTAGATATAGGGAGTTTTGAGTTTTGAGTTTTGAATTAAAGAAAAGTTTTGAGTTGGGCGGATTGGAGCAAGTATGAGTTTTGAGTTTTGACGGGCTACAGATAGAGTAAGGTGCGCAGTGCGCACCCTACATATAACATTACATAGTAAGGTGCGCAGTGCGCGCCCTACATATAGAATACTTGCGTACAAGAGTGTATTTGTACAGAATAAATGTCCGACTTGCTGGACAGACAAATATTTGAAAAAGTTAAAAGCTTTATATATAGAGGATTTCAAAAGCCGATCGATATTTTTTTGTAGTTTAGTTTAAGTGGCTAGCTTAAGTGTCTAACTGTCCTGGACGTTAGCTTTGTGTCAGGACACAGTAGATATATCAGGTGCAGCGTTAGATTTCGATCGATCGAGAAATTAACTTCAAACAGCTTGAGTATTGAAGTATTTCTGATTTTGCTAATTTGGGTTTCACTCAAATTTACAGCAATATTTCGATCGCGAATTTCATCTATCGACACACCTAATACCAAATCCGGGTTATTTATCCCTTTTATAAATTATCCGTTGCTTCCTAGAGTTATTGCGATTGCTTCGCTGCACTCGCAATGACAATAAAGGGGACTCTAAACCCGGATTTATAATATCTGCTCGATCGCGCAACGAAAGTTTGTAAATCTAATTCGCAATTTGTCAATAGGTAATTAACGAATCGCGACGCTTTCGATCGCCCGATCCAGTTCGCACAAATTCACGATTGTTTTTGGAGAAAATTCAATGGCTAACATTATAGGTACTCCCAACAACGACTTACTACAAGGCACCATTGACAGCGATATCATTAGGGGATTAGCAGGTCAAGATACTCTCTACGGTCAAGCCGGAGATGACGAGCTTGATGGTGGTTCTGGTGCAGATAAAATGTACGGTGGGAGCGATAATGACAAGTACATTGTCGATAATATTGCTGACACAGTTACTGAGAACCCTGCTGAAGGTATCGATCTAGTAGAATCTACAGTCACTTACACTTTGGGAGCTAACATCGAAGACCTTCATTTGAAAGGAACTGCCGCTATTGATGGCACGGGAAATAACTCCCATAATGCTATTTTAGGCAATGAAGCTAACAACTCTCTTTACGGTTTGGGCGATCGCGATTACCTATTTGGTGCGGGCGGTAACGACATCCTCAAAGGTGGTGATGGAGACGACCAAATCTACGGCGGTACGGGAGACGACCAACTCTACGGTAATGCTGGTGTTGACGAAATGTATGGTGGCATCGGTAATGACAAATACCTGGTGGAAAATGTTGCCGATTCAGTTACCGAAAATGTTGGAGAAGGTATTGATACTGTCATCACTGCTCAAACCTATATTTTAGGAGCAAATGTCGAAAACTTGACTTTGACTGATGCTGCTGATGCTGATGGTACTGGCAACGATTTGAATAATTACATTCTGGGTAACGCTGCCGGCAATACGATCGAAGGTAAGGGTGGAGACGATAAAATCAACGGCAGAGGTGGCAATGATGCCCTGATTGGAAATGAGGGAAATGATACGCTTTTAGGTGAGGCTGGAAATGACAACTTACTAGGTTTTAAAGGTAACGATGTCATCTACGGCAATGATGATAACGACGGGCTGTTTGGTGGTGGTGGCGATGACCTGATTTATGGTGGTAATGGTAACGATATCTTAGCTGGTGGTGCCGATATTGACCCTGCTGGAAACAACATTCTTTGGGGTGGTGCAGGTGCTGATGGATTCAGATTCTATTTCGGTCCTAATGGCATTGATACTATCAAAGACTTTCAAAAGAGTGAATTGGATAAAATTCAAATTCACCGCAGTTTTGGCGCTACTTCCGTCAACCAATTCAGCTATAACGGCAATACTGGTGCTTTGTCGTTCAACAACGTTCAATTTGCAACTCTTGAGAATAAGCCTGCTGGTTTCTCTGTACAACAGGATATTGTTCTGTTACCGTAAAGATG
>JBOFTL010001261.1:0-3441 GCA_051652045.1 Microcoleus sp.
CGATCGCGCACCTCAATCAGATGAACGAAGCGCTGAATTTGTCCTTCTTGCTGTTCTGCTGACGTGTTGCGCAATTCCAGCAATTTGATGTATCTCTGGACTTTTTGAGCTTCGGAAACTTCTTCGTCTCTACCTAACAGGCGAACCCGACCTATTTCTTGCAGGTACAGGCGCACTAAATCTGTAGTGCGACGGCTGGCATTTTTTTGCAATTTTGCTGCTGCATCTGCATCCTCTGACTCTCCTGCATCTAGGTCGATGAGTTCGTCCACAGCTTCTTCAGCATCCTCATCCAACACATCATCTTGCAATGGACTGACTTGCAGTTGCTCGTCGAATTCAGCTTCAGCGTAAAAAGAGGTGGCTGGCATAGTGATTTTCTCAGTTGCTCCGGGTGAAAAGATGCTACGCTTAGCGGTCGCTTATGATTATGATGCCCGCTTTGTTAAGACGAAGCATCACCGCTTTTTGTTTCCTTACCAACTTTCCCCATATTTTTGTCTGTTGCACGATCGAACTTGGATTGTTCTTGTTGTTTTACCAACATTTAGGAAATTTCCGAAGTTTTGTGAGCCAACAGGTCGAAATAGGCGGAAAGTTTGGTTGTGCTTCTTTGTTTATACAGCTAGTATAGAGAATTACTGGCTAAAAACAAGTGATTGAAGTCAGAAGTTAAATTAATCTACATCACCGATAAGGCTGGTTCCCGATCACTTCTAAAAATCGGTTATTTTTTTAATAAAACTTTATAAAACTTGGCAATCACTCCGTAATTTCCGATCTGTCTTAAAATGCTAAACAGCTTGCCCTATATAACTTAGATAGTTAATACAGTTCGGATTGACAGTATGGGTAAAACAAAAATCCCCCGTAATTACACCGATCCAAAAATTCCAAATTTGGGTACGAAGTCACTGTAACAGAGCGATCGCGATCGCATTATTTTAGGCATCGGAGAACGAGGTTTTGTTAAAGCTCGATCGAAGACTGCTAGCGCGGGTAAAGTTTCATTAATTCCCTTACCTGTTCGGCATGATAAGAACTCCGAGTTAAGGGAGAAGCGACAACTTGCAAGAATCCCAAAGATTCGCCGTATTCTCTCCAAGCTGCAAACTGTTCTGGTGGCACAAAGCTTTCTACATTTAAGTGTTTTTGAGTCGGCTGCAGGTACTGTCCCAAGGTCAAAATATCGCAGCCGACAGTTCGCAAGTCCTGCATCGCCTCACGAATTTCGACATCTGTTTCTCCGAGCCCCACCATGATGCCAGATTTGACGTACACCTGGGGTGCTATGTCGCGACTGCGCTGCAACAGTTCGAGAGTGCGATCGTAGTTTGCTTGAGGTCGTACCAGGCGGTAAAGTCGCTTGACAGTTTCGGTATTGTGGTTGAGTACCTCCGGCTTAGCAGAGAGAATAGTTTCTAAAGCTTGCCAGTTGCCGCACAAATCTGGAATCAACACTTCTATAGTTGTCTCAGGCATGGCGCTGCGTACCGCTTGAATGCACTGCACGAATTGAGATGCGCCTCCATCAGGTAAGTCGTCCCGGTTGACAGAGGTAATCACGACGTGGTTTAGCTTGAGACGCTGTACTGCTTGTGCGAGGCGATCGGGTTCTGTTGGATCTAGGGCTTTGGGCTTTTTCTCAAAATCGATGTCGCAGTAAGGACAGGCGCGGGTACAAGCTGGACCCATAATTAAAAATGTCGCCGTCCCGGCATTAAAACATTCACCAATATTGGGACAGGAAGCCTCTTCGCAAACCGTATTCAGGGCTAAATCCCGCAAAATTTCTTTAACGGTGCCCACGCGCTCCCACTGAGGGGCTTTGACTCGCAACCATTGGGGTTTCACTGTCACGGCTGCCTCCGCCTGTTCTTGATTGTTTGACAAAGTTTAGTAGTTACACCCCATTAGCTATAATACCGTATCAATATATATCGATAGGATATAGTATAGATAGAGAGCTTATTTGTATTTACCAATAAGTAGATGAAAATACCATAAAACAACTCCATATGTCAACCCCTTGTTAACAAAAAGCCAATAAATTATATTTAAGCCGATACAGTTTTTCGATCGAGCTGCGATCGATCGCGAGTAGAATATGATATTCTGAGAAGGTAGTGGTTAACTACGGGATGTAGCGCAGCTTGGTAGCGCACCTCGTTCGGGACGAGGGGGTCGCAGGTTCAAATCCTGTCATCCCGATTGATTGATTAGCTTGACAACAAGGTTTCAGTGGCGTACTTCCTTATGTTTTGTTCAGCTATTCCCAACCAGAAGCCTTTAGAAGCCTTGAGGAGTGCCTATTTATTCTGTTGAATAAAACTTTGCACCACTGCATTCGCTTCACGAGGAATCTCAGTTACCAATCGCACCGGAATTTCTCGCGTCGAAGCAAACTGCGCGTATTCCGAGGTTAAAAACACTGAATATTTGTCAGCTTCAGGCGTCATTTGAGCGGCCATCGCCAAACTTACAGCTTTAATATAGTTGCGAATGCTAATAGCCCGATCGCCCACAACTTCATCGCCAGTAATTACCGTACTCGGCCTGTCAGCTTGATCTAAAGTTGTACTCGGATCTTTCACGCTTAAATGAGTTCCGCCTACAAAACCCACCAGCCATTTAGGAGAGGGAATTTTCGGAAAACCTGCTATTTGTTCGTTTAAAGCGGGAGTAGTTTTATCCGCAGAAGCAGCTACGATTAAAGTCGGAATTTGA
The DNA here is from genome assembly GCA_051652045.1 of Microcoleus sp. Lineage (GTDB taxonomy): Bacteria > Cyanobacteriota > Cyanobacteriia > Cyanobacteriales > Microcoleaceae > Microcoleus. Next base: position 2,728 of record JBOFTL010001261.1, read on the forward strand.
ATGGCACTCAAACCCGTTTCTCCAAATAATAAAGATGTTGTAGGATTCATCGCGATCGCTCTTTTAACTCTCGGATCGCGGAGTTGATAGCGTTCTTCCGGGAGTCCGGCTGCCGCACACTGAATGCCTTCACCCAAACTCAAGGCAATCAAATCAGCCTGACACCGCTTTCTGAGATTGTTCAATTGCAGTTCGGCACCACCTAAAGACAAAGCCGTCGCACCGCCAAAAGAATAGCCGATTACCATCGCTCGATCGCTCGCAATTTTGCCCCGCAAATTAGAATCGGTTTGGTTTAATTTTGCCAATTCATCTAACACAAAACTGATATCTTTCGGACGGTTTAAAAACTCTTGAGGCGCTAGCAAGCGCGACTGTCCCGCGATCGCGGCATTCGTATTAGTAGCGTTGCTGCCAGGATGTTCCACAGCAGCTACGATATAGCCGTGAGACGCCAAATGTTCGGCCAAATAGCGCAAATCCGTGCGCACTGAACCCAACCCGTGAGAAAACACGATCGCGGGTTTGTCGCTTGTCGCCGCCGCCGACGCATAAATATCCACCGGAATGCGTCGGTTGCGCGCGGTATCGTTAAACTCCAAATTCTTCACCTGCACCGCATTCGGGCCTGCAGCAGTCGCATCAAAAGGCAAATTTAGCTGCGGGTTGCGGGGGGCTAACTGAGGCGCGATGGCGGTCATAAACTGCTGAGTT
>JBOFTL010001262.1:0-1739 GCA_051652045.1 Microcoleus sp.
TGATAAAACTAGATTTAAATGTCTCATGTTGTGCGGGCGGCTGACAAACAGAATATCGTAATATCCCTTTCTTTCTTGCAAAAAAACTTCGATCGAGCGAAAGTCACAGCCTCTCATGACTTCTACTTCGCCACTAATATCTGCATAAATACTCGCCCAATTTTCAGTGTGAGAAAGATCGGTGGGATATAGAGTAACAGCATATCCTAAAGCAACCATTTCGCAGAGGATGTGGTGGCTGCGAGTATAACCAGAACCTAAATAAGGATGGGGAACTCGATCGTCAATAAAGAGAATACGCTGGCGATTTTCCCGAGCTTGAATGCGAGCAAAACAAAGATTTTTTAAGTCCGATCGATACTGAAGCTGAAACCAATCTTGATGTTTTGATTTCAAGGTTTTTTGATTTTTTTCCATCAGGGCGATCGCGTGTTTGCTAGAACTTGAATGACTGGAACTGGCAAATTCATAGTGCAAAATCGTGACTTGAGGATGGTAAATAATCTTTTTGCCTAATTTTTGCAGTCTGACACAATAATCAGTTTCTTCATAGTAAGCAGGTTGATAATCTCGATCGAACCCGCCCATTTCTAAAAATAGTTCCCGCCTGGTTAATAAAAACGCCGCCGAACAGTAATCAACAGTACGCTGAAACATATATTGCGGTGCTGTGGGAGAATCTCCGCGTCCGTAGCCGATACAAGAACCATCTTGCCAAATGATACTTCCTGCTTCTTGCAAAGTGCCGTCGGGATGGATTAATTTACCGCCCACAGCACCTATTTCATCTGAGGAATTGAGAGTATTAACAGCAACTGTAATGCTATCACCTAATATTTGAGTGTCGTTGTTTAAAAATAATAAACGATCGCCTGTCGCAATTTTGCTGGCTTGATTGCAAGCGAGAAGATAATGCAAATTTTCGTCATTTAAGATGATTTTTGCGCCATGAATGCGTTGCAAAAGTTGGCGAGTGGCATCGGTGGAGTTGTTATCAACTAGAATCACTTCGCAGGATTTGAAGGGATTTCTCAGTAAGGAATAGAGGCAACTCAGGGTTAATTCAGCACGGTTGTGCAGGATGATGATAATGCTAACTTCCGGTCGATCGATAGTGGCAAAGTTAATCTGAGAGCCTGTATTTAAAAAACAGTCTAAGGTGATTTGGTTGAGAGTATCTAGGGCTTGTTTGGCTTGTTCTAGGTTTAATTTGTGACTGGTATTGGCAGCGGATTCGATCGCACTTGGCAGCAAATTTTGTTCGCGTTGCCGTAAAATTTCTGGTAATAAAACAGCAGCTTGGGGATGTTCCGGCTGCAATTGCAGGGCTTTTTGATAAGCCGCGATCGCCCGATCGAAGTCTCCTTGTTTTGCCAGTGCTTTTGCCAATCCAAAGTGGAAATCCGCGCGATCGGGACAGATATCTAAAGCTTTGTAATAGTTGTCAGGTTCGTCAGGGTTTTGCTGTATTTTTTGTTGATAATAATTGAGCAAACTATTGCGTTCTACCTGTGCTTGTTTTTGCAAAACACCTGCAAGTTTTTGATGGATTGCAGGGAGATGAGGGTCGAGTCCTAAAGCTTGTTTGTAGGCTGCGATCGCATCTTTCCATTTGCCCAACTCCGTCAGTTTTTCTGCTTCTTGATAGTGAAATTCAGCTAAATCCATCTGAACTTCACCAACTTTTTTTTCTGTGCCATTTGCTGCTTTTTTCATAGACTTAACAACCTCTTTATCAA
>JBOFTL010001263.1:0-1872 GCA_051652045.1 Microcoleus sp.
GGCGCGATCGAACTGTTGCCAAATCTAGAATTTGAACTCAATAACTACAAACTGTTCGATCGGAACTAATCGATCGAACTTTTCCCTTGTTTATTCAGCAATCCCTACTTAACTTCAACCTGCCCAAAAACCTCACCTATCTCCAATCGAGTTCCGTTCGCAAAATCCACCCCAGATTGTACCTTTTTCCCAGCTAACTGCACCTCTCGCAACAATAATAAACCCTCTCCAGTTTGGACGATCGCTCCCAAACCCTTGACAATTTTCACAACTTCCCCATGCTCTCCCGATAGCTGAGACAATGCAGGCCAATCTCGTTCCAAAACTCTAAATTCCGGCGGCAATTGCAACCAATATTCCGGCCCCAGCGGCACAGTAGCAATTACCTTTAAAGAATTACCGCGAAAAGTTGTCGTGCAATCCGGGTAAAAACCTCTAACTCGATCGTGCAGCACGATCGCACTTTTCGACCAATCTAACACGCGATCGGCACTTTGAATTAGCGGCGCGTAAGTCGCATCAGCATCATTTTGAGGCACTGCTTCAATCTTACCGTCCCTCAACTTCACCAAAGTTTCTACCAACAAATCCGCCCCTAATTCTGCCAATCTATCTCCTAAAGAATCAGCATTATCTAACAGCGTAATTCCTGCAAAAACCTTTAACAGCATCGCCCCAGTATCCATGCCCGCATCCATCAGCATCGTCGTAATTCCTGTTGTCTTTTCCCCGTCGCAAAGACACCGTTGAATTGGCGCAGCCCCCCGATACTTCGGCAAAATTGAACCGTGAACGTTAATGCAAGCTAACTTAGGAATATCTAGAATTGTTTGAGAGAGAATCTGGCCGTAAGCTACTACTACAAAAACATCTGCTTCAGATGCCTGCAACTGGGAAAGTGTTTCCGCATCTTTCTTAATTCGCTGCGGTTGCCATACTGGAAGATTGTGATTTAAAGCTACAGTTTTTACAGGTGAAGGCATCAATTTATTGCCCCGGCCCCGGCGCTTGTCCGGCTGAGTTACAATACCCACCACCTCAAATTCAGGATGGCTTAATAAACTGGATAATGTAGGAACGGCAAATTCAGGAGTGCCGAAAAAGACAATTTTCATATAAATGGGGAATGGGGAATTGGGAATGGGGAATGGGGAATGGGGAATTGGGAATGGGGAATTGGGAATCGGTAATTGATAAGCTGTTTTGCATTTAAACTGGGTTTTTTGAGCGCCAGACTCCTTTCTGTACCTGGAATGCTCGATCGATTTAAATGCGAAACAGCTTAATCGGTAATTGGTTATCGGTAATTGTCAATTGTCAATTGTCGATTGTTAACTGTCAACTCTCAACTTTCAACTCTCAACTCTCAACTCTCAACTATGAGGGCGGGCACGGGGGCACCGCCCCTACCTCTGGACTCTCAACTCTCAACTAATTAACGGCTAATTGCTACTTCAATGCGGCGGTTGCGCTGTCGGTTGGCATCGGTACTGTTGCTTATCGAAGGGCGACTTTCTCCATAGCCGATCGCTACCCAATGATACTTCTGAGGCAGCGCATAAGACAAATATTTCGCCACAGCTTGAGCCCGCGCAAAAGAGAGATTGCGATTATCTACTTGTTCCCCCGCATCGTCAGTGTGACCCGATACCCGCACTGTTGCACCTTCGTAATTACGCAAATCCGCTACCAAATTGTCTAAAATCGCATTCGTTCCGGGTCGCAAAGAAATGCTAGCAGTATCAAATAACACATCGCTGGGCAAAGTTACCATCAGCGCTTGACCCGCAAACACGGGGCTGTTAGCGTTCTCCTGTAAAGCATTTACAGTCGCTGGAGTTGGGGTGTTGCCAATTTGCGGTAATGCAGGAG
>JBOFTL010001264.1:0-2644 GCA_051652045.1 Microcoleus sp.
TAACCGAATTGGTGAATTTAGTCGGAGAATTAGTTATCAACCGCACCAATTTAGAATTGCAAGAATCGGAACTGCGGAGCGAAGTGCGACGCATCCGGCGCAGTATTGTAGATTTGAACCAATTTGGCAGTCAGTTGCGGGAAGAGTACGATCGACTCAGTTTCGGAGACTGGAAGGGCGAGAATGAAAATTCGGAAAACGGCAAATTTCCAGCAACAGAATTCTCACTAGCTAATAGCAAATCAGCGATCGCCCACTCTCACTTCGATATGTTAGAGATGGATCGGTATACAGAGTTCCACACTACCGCCTCCGAAGTCATCGAAACCACCGAAGCAATCTCTCAATCCGCCGCCAAATTAGACGCTTTAGCAATGAAATTCGAGCGCAGTACCGACCAACTGCGTCGCATTACCGAACAGTTGCGCGGCCGCGTCATGCAGTTGCGCGTCGTCAGTTTCAGCCGCGCCGTCGATCATTTGCCCCGCGCGCTGCGAGATATGTGCCTCACATACGATAAAGATGTCAATTTGCTGCTGCTGGGACGGGATACCAAAATTGATGAAAGTTTGCTCGATGCTTTGCGCGATCCCTTGGTACATTTAGTGCGGAACGCTTTCGACCACGGCATCGAAATGCCCGAAGTCCGACTCGCCCAGGGAAAACCAGCCAGCGGTCAAATTGAAATCGAAGCCCGCCACCAAGGCGGCCAAACTATCATTACTGTCGCTGATGATGGCAAAGGCATCGATCCGGAAGTAATTCGCCGCAAAGTCGTGACAAAAGGATTGGCAACGGAGGAACAAGCACAAGATTTTTCGATCGCCGAACTTTACGATTTTCTATTTTGGCCGGGTTTCAGCACAGTTGAAGAAGTGAACGACCTTTCGGGGCGGGGAGTCGGCCTCGACGTGGTGCGGGCAAATTTGCGGACAGTCAGGGGAACTGTAAAAGTGGATTCCCGGCTGGGGAAAGGTACGAGTTTTATTCTCAAACTTCCCCTGCTGCTGTCGATTACTGAAGCCTTGATGGTGAAAACCGATCGCAATAAAATAGCAGTGCCGCTGGATGCGGTGGAAGAAATTTTGCACGTTAAGGCCGATCGCATTCACACCGCCGGCAATCAGCCGATGCTGTGGTGGCGGGAAGAATTCATTCGTTTGGCGCGGCTGCAGGATTTGCTGGAATACAACGTAGTCGGCCCGGATGGTCCATCTCCCGATCCGTTGAGTCAAGATCACATTCCGGTGTTAGTTTTGGCTTCTAGTGAAGGGATGCTGGCGGTAGCGGTGGAACGGCTGATCGGGCAGCAGGAAATTGTTGTCAAACCCTTGCCAGCACCGCTTTCCAAGCCTCGCGGCGTGTTGGGGAGTACGATTTTGGGAGACGGCCGGGTGGTCACGATTTTGGATGTAGACGATCTAGTGGGTCAACCTTTAGGAAATAGTTCGATCGCGCCTGCATCGGGCCGCACGCCTCAAATGCCGCCGAGTCCGAGTCAAGCCCCGCAGATTTTGATAGTGGATGATTCTTATACGATTCGCCAATTGCTGTCACTAACTTTGACTCGCGCCCGCTATCGGGTAGCCCAGGCAAAAGACGGGATGGATGCGTTGGAAAAGCTGCAAAATGGCCTCGATTGCAGTTTGGCAATTGTGGATATTGAAATGCCGCGGATGGATGGATTCGATTTGTTGCGATCGCTCAAATCTACGCAGCGTTTTGCTAGCATTCCTGTAGCGATGCTGACTTCCCGCAGCGGTGAAAAACACCGACAGATGGCTATGGAATTAGGTGCGGTTCAATATTTCACTAAGCCTTACAGTGAAGCTCAACTTTTAGAAATCATTCCCAAATTAATTAAGAAATAACACCAAATCACCGGGATTTAGTATTATTCGTTGGGAGCATCTCACTTTTGCAAAAAATCAATTTCTTTACAGTGCGAGCTTAAGAGCTCGCACTGTAAAATCAAAACTGAGATGCTCCCTATTTTTTGGGTGGGAGCGGGTTTAAGAGATTTTAGATTTTAGATTTTAGATTTTAGATTTTGAATTTGAGATTTAAATCTCAATCCCTCAATACCACAATCTCAAAATCTCTCAATCTCAAAATCTCTCAATCAAACAATCTCTCAATCAAACAATCCCTCAATCAAACAATCTCTCAATCAAACAATCTCTCAATCAAACAATCTCTCAATCAAACAATCCCTCAATCCCACAATCCCTCAATCAAACAATCCCTCAATCCCACAATCCCTCAATCAAACAATCCCTCAATCCCACAATCCCTCAATCCCTCAATCCCACAATCCCTCAATCTAAAATCTAAAATATAAAATCCAAAATCGTCATGTCTCACACAAATTACAATCGTCGGTTTCGCAACAAGAAACAAAGCAATGTGAGAAAGCCAGCTCGCAAATTGGTAGCTTTTGAAATGGGAAGCGTTCGCTATGCTGTGGCGATCGAACGGGTGCAGCGCGTTGTCAAAGACTTCGAGCCCTACGGTTTTTTGGAGGGCGGTGAAAGTTTAGTCAGGCATCAGGGCGAACTCATTGCTCTGATTAATTTGTCTAATATTTTTCCCAGCACTCGCAGCATTGCTGATTGCAATTATTTGATTGTTTGCACTTTAAACA
>JBOFTL010001265.1:0-3076 GCA_051652045.1 Microcoleus sp.
CGGGAAGAATGGGTGAGAATGCGTCAAAGTTCTGCTTCTGCGGCTGCTTATATTCCACCTCCTTTGGTAATCGAAGTTGTGAGTACGAATTGGCGGGATGATTACCGCATCAAATTGAATGAGTATGAAACTTTAGGAATCTTGGAGTATTGGATTGTCGATCGTGCTGGATTGGGAGGCGTTCAGTATATTGGTTCTCCAAAACAGACTACAGTAACTGTCAACTGCTCGATCGATAGTGAATACCAGGCACAGCGTTATCAAGGAGAAGAAACTATTGTTTCTCCCACTTTTCCGCAATTAGGATTAACGATCGCTCAAATAGTTGCGATGACAGAAATTTAGTGTTTGCAAATTAGATGAACGATCGTTACACTATTATGATTCAGCGGTCAGATGAGGATAACTGCTATGTGGTTAGTTTTCCCGAATGGGGAGATTACTGTCATACTCACGGCGATTCTTATGAAGACGCATTAAAAAATGCCCGTGAGGTTTTGGAACTTCTCACTGAATCGACACTAGCTGATGGTAAATCATTGCCACAGCCGCAATTATTCGGTCAATCTTTACAAAACGTATAAGCATCTCTAAACATCATTAATATAGATGTGGAGGTCTAACCCTATGTCTGCTATAAATATTTATCACGACGCCGTAAAATCAGCCTTGATTAAAGATAATTGGACGATCGCACCCGATCCTTATCTAATTCAATGCGAAGATATCGATTTAGCTGCCGATATTGCTGATGCAAGACCGATCGCCGCTGAAAGAGAAGGTCATAAAATAGTTGTTGAAATCGAATGTTTTGTAGGTCGTTCCTTAATGACCGATTTTCACCAAGCAGTAGGGAGATATAAACTCTATCAAATGCTGCTGGAAAAAACAGCACCGGAATCTGAACTTTACCTGGCGATCGATGACATTATATATGAGAATTTTTCCCGGCGTGATGGCATCGATTTTCTGGTGCGATCGAGTCAAATTAAGTTCTTTGTTGTCAACATAGATGAAGGGGCGATCGTGCAATGGATAAGTTAGATCGGTATCGCGAAATTATCGAAAAAATCCTGTCCGAATATCGGAATTGGGCGGCAGGTGCGAATCAAATTGGCGTGCAGGAATGCGTTGCTTTCGATCGCACTCACGACCATTATTTTTGGTTTAGTGTTGGTTGGGATGGCAAGCGGCGAGATTTTGGAGTGACAGTTTACCTCAAAATCGATCGAGGCAAAATTTGGATTGAAGAGGATTGGACTAAACAAGGTATCGCCAACGAGTTATTAGATGCTGGTGTTCCTGCTGAAGACATTGTTTTAGGTTTTCAACATCCCACTAAGCGCCGCTTTACTGAATTTGCGATTTCGTAAGCCTTAATCTCGATCGAGGGTTTCAACTGCACACATCATCAAGGGAATATTTAATTCTGATTTGCAATGATTTACTTGTCCCACGATACAATCTTCTCCCGATTTTCATTAAAAATTAAAAATTTTAGTTGATGTTCTGCAATTACTCTTTGAATAAACTGGCGCTCAAAAAATACCTGGTAAATATCTATGGATACTGCCAAATACAACACCCGTTCTGGCTGCGTCAATCTTAAAGCTGAACGGTCAGTGAGAAATTGACCGAGACTCGAGTGAAAATCAGTCATTCCCGATCCTCTTGGATATGATTGTATCTGGACTACTATCTTTTGACCCGCTTTTTCGGCTGCTAAAACCCTGTCCTTCCTGGAATCTCTAAAAAAATCAACATCTTCAGCCTGGGTGAATTCAAGCTCTGTAATCGTCCAACCATCTTTTTCTATAAGTAGGTGAACTAGATCGGGAAATGGATCTTTAAGTACCATGAATAAACCTTTAGTTTTTTACTAAGTTTATTATAACAAATAAAAGGGTTTCGTCTCTGTATTCATTTTGAGCGCAACAAGAATAATCCCATTCTCAAGTGGGAGTGCGTTTTCAAAGGCAAAACCGAATTTCCCAATTACATGGAAGACAACGAGGAGGATTGACTGATGGGTAGAAAATATATAATTTTTCGTGCCGAATCGACTGAAGCAGAGGGGGAAGATAAGAGGTTGTTAGCCCACACAGGAGCATACACTGATATCCTTGCAGAGTATTTTGATTCATCCAACGAACCTATCCCCGCACCGGGGTACAGATTGCTGGAGTTTCACAGTGCTGATGGTTCCGGTTCTAGCACTCACTACCGTACTGGAGACTGGGAAGTGGTGAGGGTGGAAGAATACCCGACAGCAATACCTAATAACGAGTTTGAGATGATTGTAGTTGGATACTGCAAATATGTCCCCGTCGAAACTCCGCTAATACCGATGCCAAAAGCTCAGGTTTCGATCGAATCTTTTGGAGATGAATCTGCTTATCAAGAATTTCTGCAGAGTGAGGCAGTTAAAGATTACACCCTAGTGTAACTTAAGTAGATTGAGAAAATGGAGCAACAATTATTAGAGTAGCATCACTGAGAATAAATTTCTTAGAGAAGGCGCTCTAATTTTTTGTACACTTCATCATCGTTACGCTTGCCAACTAAAATAATTTCTACCAAATCTTCTTCGGGATTAAAGTTGTAAACAATTCGATACTCGCCACTATCTACCCGATAATAACCTGGATATCCGATTAATTGCTTGCTATCATTAGGTAAAGGCTCGACATTCAGCGCTAAAACTTTTTTAGCAATTTGAGCCGCTATTTTAGGTTGCAAACCCTTGAGAAAGTCGAGAACTGTTTGTAAACCATCAAGTTTCGCCATTTGCCAGTTGTTTTAGTGTTTCTACGAAGGTTTGGGTCCCTACCATTTGAGACTGACTCAGGGCAGATTTTGCTGACGAACCTAAAAGCATATCTTCTAATTCCATCAGTCGCTCTATCAAGCGCTGATAGGCATCGGCGGACATAATTACGTGGCTGGGCTGCGATTTATCTGTGAGTAAAACTGGCTCGACAGCAGCTCGGTTAAAGACTGTCCCCTGTGGATTACAGACTTCTGCAATGGTGTAACTTTGCATGACAGATATTATTTCATGGGTTATGTCTATTTT
>JBOFTL010001266.1:0-2968 GCA_051652045.1 Microcoleus sp.
GAGTTTGAAAAAGTTGCTGTTGCTAATTATTGCGAATTTCCTGCATTGAACCCTCAAGCTACTGCTGCGAATTCTCCGATTTCATTGAAAATTTTGCTCGCGGAAGACCACCCGATCAACCAACAAGTTATCGTGGAACAGTTAGCAGTGTTGGGTTACCATGCTGACTGTGCTGCTAACGGTCAAGAAGCGTTGGATTTACTTGCCGATCGCGCTTACGATTTGGTGTTGATGGACTGTCAAATGCCCGTACTTGACGGTTACGAAACCACTCGAAAATTGAGAGAGATTGAAGGAGCAGACCGACATACTTTTGCGATTGCTTTAACTGCCCACGCGATGCCGGGAGAACGAGAAAAGTGTCTGGCGGCGGGAATGGACGATTACCTCAGTAAGCCTGTGGATTTAGGGTCTTTGGCTGAGGTACTGCAAAAGTACGAACTTGAAAAGGCGCGGTTGCAAAATAACTCGCAAGTAACAACTATCGATTTTGAAACAAAAGGTCAGGGTCAAACAAACTTTACGGAAATTTTGCCAACGACGGTTGTGGCAACTGCAGCGGTAACAGAAGCGATCGAGCTGCCAAGTTTAGCAGATACTAACGGGTTATTCGATCGAACTCGGTTGCAACAACTCGGACGAGTTAATATTAAATTGCCGCAGCGGCTTTTGCAAGCGTTTGCGGACAGCGCCCGCATCGATTTAGAAGCTGCAAGCATTGCTTTAGATGCTCAAGATTGGCAAGCTGTGGAATATCTAGCTCACCGCCTCAAAGGAACTGCTGCTAATGTGGGAATTCCGATGATGTCGGATTTAGCAGCACAATTGGAGGAACGCGCTCGCAATTTTCAAGAGTTCGGAGAATTGTCTGCGATCGCGGGAGTTGAGAACATACTAGCTAATTTGTTAAGTTATTTAACGCGAGTTCAAGAATTTGTGGCAACTCGCAGGATCGGTTAATATAATGGAAATTCAAAAATCACTCTGTGTCCTCGCTCTGCGTACTCTCGGCCCTCTGCAGTTAATATAGCGGTAAAAAAATCCATTAATTGAGTCATGAATTACGCCGTAGATACCAAAAATAACCTATCGATCGCGCAATTAGCAAATAATAGTTCGTTTCTGACTCCTTTAATGGAATTCGATCGCCAACTTTCGCTATCGGAAAATGGCGGCGATCGATCTCTGGCGCATCTACCAGAGGAAAGCGATAATTTTGCGGGACATCTAGTAGCGAAAGTAGCGCGCTGCTGTCGGGAAAGCAAAATTGGTAAAAAATTACCCACAGCTTTTTACATTCACGTCTCAGCTTTACCGACACTTAACCCCATCCTCAAAATTTACGAAACTTGTGCCAGAAATTGTGCCAAACAAAATCTGGAAAATATCGATCGCGCAACTCTAGTAAAATTTTCACTGATTCTACCTAAAATATCTTATCTGTTTTATCCCGATTTCGATACAGACGCTCACCCTGCTTTGCACGCCAGCATTAAGATCGATCTAGAAACCGGAGAAGTCAGGCGTTTCGATTACAGTAACAGTGAAAATCCTCCGATTTTGCACCGCAAAGAAACTTTTGTAGCTCCAGATTATCCCGATCGCGATAAATTTGCTCGCCTCACTCGCAGCGAGGAAAAATGGGGATTGCTGGACAATACCAGCGCGATCGGCACTCGCGAAGGTTGGCGGAAATACTTGGGATATTGCGGTGTCGAAATTCAAGATCATGCTGTAGTTGAAATTGTCAAAAATGATAGCAGCGATTTTTTAATTCCCAAGATCGAGCGACACAAAGCTGCAATGTTCCGCAACAGTTTATCTAAACCTTTGTCTCTGGTTTCTGAATCCGATTTATTTGCCGATGGCATGACTTTTTTCGATTACGGCTGCGGCTACGGCAGCGATATTAAATTTGTTGCCGAACGGGGTTATGAAGCGGCTGGTTGGGACCCTTACTACCAGCCGGATACTCCGCAAATTGCTGCAGATCTCGTAAATATCGGTTATGTAATTAATGTCATTGAATCTTTGGGAGAGCGGCGGGAAGCTTTGCTCAATGCTTGGGAATTGACGAAAAAAATATTGGTTGTATCTGCTCAAGTATTAATTAACTGGCGCGATCGAGGTTTAATTGCTTACGGGGATGGGGTGATTACTTCGCGCAATACTTTTCAGAAATATTACCAACAGGAAGAGTTAAAAGTTTATATCGATCAAGTTTTGGGAGTTGATGCTATTCCAGTAGCTTTGGGAATTTATTTTGTATTTCGCGATGCAGCAGAAGCTGAAAGTTTTCGGGCTTCTCGGTTTCGATCGCGCTTGTCAACTCCGAGAATTCGCTTGCCGGTCAAGCGGTTTGAAGATTATGCAGAATTGCTGACTCCTTTGATGAATTTCGTGCGCGATCGCGGGCGGCTTCCCGTAAAGGGCGAATTAGCAGAAGAAGCAGAAATTAAAGCAGAGTTTCGCAGTTTAAAACAAGCTTTTCGGCTGATTTTGCAAGTCACAGATGCGGATGATTGGGAGACAATTGCTGACAAGCGCCGTCAGGATTTGTTAGTGTATCTCGCGCTCAATAATTTTACCGAGCGACCTTCGCTGCGCAAGCTACCAGCTCAAATGCGCAATGACATTAAAGCTTTATTTGAAAGCTACGAACAAGCTTGCAAGTTAGCAGATATCATGCTGTACAGTTTGGGCAATACTCCTATAGTTGCTGACTGTTGCGAAGATAGCGAGGTCGGTTACAAAGAGCCCGGTTCTCTTTCGGTTCACGTTTCGGCATTAGAAGAACTCGATCCGATGCTCCGGGTGTATGAAGGCTGTGCTAACAGGACGATCGGGCGGTTGGACGGCGCGACAATTATCAAATTTCACGCCCGCAAACCGCAAATTTCCTATTTATTTTATCCCGATTTTGACACCAACCCGCATCCCGTACTGCACACGGTGATGCACATCGATT
>JBOFTL010001267.1:0-2424 GCA_051652045.1 Microcoleus sp.
GGAGGGTTGGGGTGGGGGAAAAAATTTACGACTCATTTAGGATTCCTATAAGTAAGTTCACCTAATTAAACGGAAGATCCGGATTGCTAAAAATTTTGATGTATAAGCATTCTTATTTCTTCCTTCTACTTATGACTTCAAATCGGAGTCAGTAATTGAGTCAAACAACAAATGCCAGTCTCTAATTCTAGAAAAGACTGGCAGCAAATTCCCGATCGATAATTAGCAGAGGTATGAATTTATGAAAAACCAAACTACTTTAATTTCAAAGTCCATCCACAACTTATCTAGCATCAGCTTGGAAGTTCTGTTGGCCGATTTCGTTCAACAAGCCCTTGCTGACAGCTATTCTCACAATATTGATGCCAACCTGCGACTGCTTGATGTCGCATGGGAAGCGCAGAAACTGCTTTGGAAAATGCGAGATAACATACAAGATTGACAGGCGATTTTCCAAAAGATTTCTGTTACGATCTATGCCCTTCAATTACTCTATTTAATTCAATTGTCGCGACACAGTAAGGACACAGCAGTGCTGTGTCCCTACCAATGTCGCGTTCACCGCATTCTCTTACCAAATTTTACTCGCATAAAGCAGCCGCATGATGCTGAATGTGATCTTCCATAAAACTTGCCACAAAATAATAGCTGTGATCGTAACCTTCCTGGATTCTTAAAGTCAGCGGCTGTCCCGCTTTCGCACAAGCATCCGCAAATACTTCCGGCAATAACTGCCCGTCAGCAAGATACGAATCATCCGCACCGCAGTCAATCAAAATCGGACGTTTGTAATGCGTTTTCAGCACTAATTCACTAGCATCCCAAATGCGCCACAACTCTCGATCGCCCCCGAGGTAGTGTCCGAAGATTTTTTGTCCCCAAGGGCTGCTAGCGGGCGCGCAAATAGGCGCAAAAGCCGAAACTGAAAGGTAGCGATCGCGATTTTTTAAAGCGCAAATTAAGGCTCCGTGTCCCCCCATTGAATGACCGAAAATTCCTTGTTTTTCTGGGATTGCTGGAAAATTTTTGGCAATTAATTCTGGCAATTCTTCAACCACATAACTGTACATCTGATAGTGAGAATTCCAAGGTGCGGCTGTCGCATCTATATAAAAACCCGCACCGCTGCCCAAATCCCAAGCGTCATCCTCGCCAGGAATCCCTGTATTGCGGGGGCTGGTGTCGGGTGCAACTAGGATTAATCCGTGTTTTGCCGCAAATTGTTGGGCGCCCGCTTTTACTATAAAGTTCTCTTCCGTGCAAGTTAATCCTGAGAGGAAATAAAGGATCGGGACGGGTCGATTTTGAGCTTGGGGCGGTTGGTATACGGCGAATTTCATTTCGCAGTTGCAGGCTGAAGATTGATGACTGTAAAATCCTAATTTACCGCCAAAACTTTTATACTGTTTTTCTAGTTTGAAAGATTCAGACATGAGAGTTGAGAGTTGAGAGTTGAGAGTTGAGAGTTGAGAGTGGTAGTGCGAGCGTCCCCGCTCGCGATCGATCGTTGAGAGTGTTAGTGCGAGCGTCCCCGCTCGCGATCGATTGACAGTTGAAAGTTGTAGTGCGAGCGTCGGGAGCTCGCGATCGATTGACAGTTGAAAGTTGAAAGTTGAGGGTTTTTAGGGTTCGACCTCTTACTCGGATAACGAGCGTAGCATAATTAGCGATCGCCCGATTATACAATTCCGATGCAACAGGACTTGATATTAAGGCGTGTTTTTAAGTTGCTCGATCGAATTTAAATCCCCATCAATACCTCTGAAAAAGCGGATAAGGACTGAAGTCCTTACTACGAACCAAGATAACTACGCGCTCGGCAATACTAAACGAACTACGATCGTATTATTTTCTGATATTTCAATATCAAAAGTTCCTCCAATTAAATTCAGCAAGCGCTGACAATGCAATAAATTTTGCACCAGCGGCTGATTCTGAGTTACAGGAACCAATCGATCGGAGGGCGATCGATTGTTGAATTCCGCAATTAATTGCCGATCGAGCCTACCCCTGTCAACAACAGACAACTCCAACAAATCTTTTCCCAAAAGTTGATAGCTAACCTCAATCTTGCCCCCAACATCCGAGCGGCGACAAGCAGCAGCCAGCAATTCATACAACACCAAATCTAATTTGTTGCTGTCTCCGCGCACGCTCAAAACTTGACCTGGAGGCAGCGAAATAGCAGTTTCTCGATTCACTTCTAGCAAGATTTCCGACTGCTTAATTAAAGGAGCCACTCGATCGAGCCCTCGTTTCACCCAAGCACTCACAGACACCGCCTCCAGCCCGATTTGCAACCGCCACTGTTCCTGTTTGAGCAACAGGTGGATCGACCCTAAAGCATTGCCAATTTGTCGCAAAACCTGCTGGTAGCGCAAACTTTTCAGAGCATCCTTTTGTTCCTTCACCGACTGCAAAATA
>JBOFTL010001268.1:0-5023 GCA_051652045.1 Microcoleus sp.
GAAAAATTTGGGACGATCGGTAATTGGTAATTGGTAATATGATGTCAGGTCGATCGCCATAAACAACGGTTCGTAGTGCAGGCTTCACTCTGCAGGATGTGTCTGGGAACCAGTTATCAGTTAATTATATCATTTCTATAATTTTGGTAAGGGTTGTAAAAAGACGATCGCAACTAGGAGAAGCCCTGCGTACCTTGTTAATATCTAAAAGCGCTAACAGTTTAGGAGCGTGTTGCGTTTTATGATATTTACCTTTAGATGTATTTTTCGCAGCCGCTTGCAGCCACTTAGTTAAGTTGTATTTGGAAACTCCTTCAATACTTTGATAATCTTCCAGTCTTTTGCGAAGATAATCTGCTTTAAATCCTCCATTATAAAACTCGTTTAAAGCATCTATATCGGCAAGAAACCAAGCCTCCATCGTTTGCAGCATCAAGTGGCAACAGTCATCATCAATCCCCTGAGTTGCTAAAATCCACGGCTGGTCTTCTTTTCTACTCCTTAAATGCTCCCAGGGCCTGCAATTTTCAGCAACAGGAGATTCTGAGTCAACCAGCAAAACATTAAAAGCATCTGGATAAGATTCTATGCTCATTAGGAAATCTTCGCAAGCATTGCGGCGAGAACCAGATGGTATTGACAAAATTTTAATGCTTTTAGTTGCTGCGAGATCGTAAAGTTCTTTAAAGACATGAGAAAAACCCGCTCTCAGCCCTGCTGTTGTTTCTTTGCCCGCCGCGATTTTACTCCTAAATTCCGGACGTTTTTGAGGTAGATTTTCTGTGTTACTTTCACCTTCACTTTCATCTCCAATACCTTCAATATAAATACGAATCTCCTTTACCATCGGTTTCCTCCGATGTGTCCCATCCGCCATAAATCTCCTAGAGTGTACTTTTTCAGCCAATTTTTAAGTTGTTGAGAATCTTGGCGGCGCAGGTGACTGCCCGTGTTATTCTGTTCGCAAACTAAGACGGATTCGGGAACTTCACTCAAACCAGAAACCAAAGCATCTGAATGAGTAGTAACAATTATTTGAGTTTTTTGAGATGCCGCAATTAGCAATTCAGCAACAGTAGGTAAGATATCTGGATGCAACCCTAATTCTGGTTCTTCAATACAAATCAGGGGCGGTGGACTTGGATGGCAAAGTAAAGTCAGCAAGCATAAATAACGCAGCGTACCGTCTGATAAACGGGTAGCAGGAATTGGTCTATTAAATCTTTTTTCCTTGATAAATATTTGAATTGTACTGCCTTCAAGTCTAGTTATGATATTACCTACTGTTTCGTAGAACTTTTGCATCTGCTCGATTAGCAAAGGTTTAATACCTTGGTATTCTAAATCATTCAAAACATGAGCGAGGTTACTTGCATCTTCTTCAAGAAAGTAATTAGGTAGATCGGATGGTTGGGGCTTTCTTGGGGGCGTGTACCTGCCTAAATTCCATTCCCGATAAATACGGATCTTGGAAAATCGATCGTTTAAGTAAGCTAATTCAGGGTAAAAGTCTTTGTCTTGTTTTTGAGACAAAACTGATTGAGAAGGATTTATCTCGTCACGGCGAAGGCGGCGCGGGTTTCTATTAGTGTCTGTAACTGTTCCCTCGGCTGAGATATTTCTGATATTTAAAACGGGATTTCCATTCTGATAGCGGTAGAAAAAATATACATCTTGATAATTAGAATCTAATTTTGATTCATTTTCTACAGCTTCATCTACGATGTCTAGTTTTTGACCTACCATTGTAAAAGAAATTTGATAGCGCAATGGGATAGTTTGTTCGGAGTAATCTACAATTGCTTCGATCGAGGCTGTAGGAATATTGTTAAAATTTTGTTCGCCTTTCCAAAGCCACTCGCTAATACCGCCACCTTGTCGAAATGGATTAGTTAGATCGCTAGGTGTTGCCTGCAAAATACCGATAGCATCAATTAAGTTTGACTTACCAGATGCGTTGGGACCGATTAATACATTTAGGGGTTGAAGTTCTATTTGTTCTCCTTCACTTCCGTAGGATAGAAAGTTTTTCAAATGAAGAGTTCGGATAAATCTTTTTCCTAGCATTTTAGCTTCCTATTTGCAACTATGTTACCTGATTTAAAATACGCTTTTTATTCAGCCTGTTTCATTTGAGTAGGGTGCGCACTGCGCACCTTACCGATTAGTTATTAGCCTTTTCGATCGTCAAAACATATCTAATTGTTCGGCTTCCGACTCCTGTTTCTCCTGTTTTTTAACACCTTTCCGCAGCCCGATCGCAATTTTACTGTGTTTCTCTATTTGCTGCATTACCTGTCTCGCCCTCTCAATTACCGACGGCGGCAAACCTGCCAATCTCCCCGCTTCAATGCCGTAGGATTTGTCAGCACCACCCGGTTGAACTTGGTGCAAAAATACGATTTTATCCGGCAATTCTTTGACAGTTACTTGATAATTTGCTACGTTATTTAATATGGATGCTAACTCATTCAATTCGTGGTAGTGCGTAGCAAAAATAGTTCTCGATCGCACTTCGATTGCCAAGTATTCTGCCACGGACCAAGCGATCGAAAGTCCGTCAAATGTTGCCGTCCCCCTGCCAATTTCATCTAACAAAACTAACGATTTAGGCGTGGCGTGATTCAAAATATTTGCGGTTTCATTCATTTCTACCATAAATGTAGATTGACCGGTTGCCAAATCGTCCACTGCGCCGACGCGGGTAAAAATGCGATCGCACACTCCCAAACTAGCAGCTTTGGCTGGCACGAAACTGCCCATTTGCGCCATTAATTGAATCAAGCCGACTTGCCGCAAATAACAACTTTTGCCGCTAGCATTCGGCCCGGTTAAAATAATTAAATCCGGGTATTTTTGGGAATCTTCCCGTCCCAAAAAAGCCGAATTAGGCACAAAAAATCCTGCTGGCAAAGATTTTTCCACCACCGGATGACAGCCTTCAATAATTTTAATTTCCCGACTTTCTGTCATGTGCGGGCGGCAGTAATTCTGATAAACTGCTACTTCTGCTAAGCCGCACAAAACATCCGCCGCCGCTACCGTGCGGGAAACGCTGCGAATAATTTCAGCGTGCTCTCCTACCTCCGATCGCACTTTAGCAAAAATATCGTATTCCAACTGATTTAAATCTTCTCTTGCTGTCAGAATTCTGACTTCTCTTTCTTTTAATTCTTCCGTACTGTAACGTTCCTCGTTGGTGAGAGTTTGCTTGCGGGTGTAGTTGCTCGGAACTAAATCTACTTTCGATTTCGTAATACTGATATAATATCCAAAAGCTTTATTATAGCCGACTTTTAAATTAGAAATTCCGGTGCGCTTTCTCTCATTTGCCTCCAAATTTGCAATCCATTCTTGGTCTTCTGAAGCGGTTTCCCGCATTTCATCTAACATGGGATTAACTCCCGATCGAATCAAACCACCTTCTTTTAAATGAATCGGCGGTTCGTCAACTAAACAATCGTGAATTTTATGGGATAATTCTTCTAATATCGGCGGCATATTTTGCAGCGCTTGCAAATAGGGCGATCGACCTTCAGCAGCAATAGCAGCTAACTGCGGCAGCTTGCCCAAAGAATCAGCTAAAGCCACCAAATCCCGCGCGCTAGCCGTACCGGAACCCGCGCGCCCCGTGAGTCTTTCGATATCGTAAATTTGGCGCAGTAAATATTGCAAATCTTGGCGCAAAGTGTGGTTTTCTACTAATTCTTCAACCGTGTCGTGGCGCGCGCCAATCCCTTTAATATCGAGCAAAGGTTGCAGCAGCCAGCGGCGCAAAGCGCGGCCTCCCATTGCAGTGCAAGTTTTGTCGATCGCCCACAGCAAAGAACCGTAAAAAGTGCCATCTCTAACTGTTTGAATAATTTCTAAATTGCGCCTGGTTTGGTAATCTAATATCAGAAAATCGCAGAGATTGTAAGTGTGCAATCTTTGCAAAGGTACGGCATTTTCTTTTTGAGTTTCCTCCAGATATTGCAGCAAACCTCCGGCGGCGCGCACTCCTAGGGGCAGGTGACTGCATCCCATACCTTCGAGCGATCGAACTTGGAATTTTAGCAGAATTCTTTGTTTGGATTCTGCTAAAGTGAATGGGATTTGCGATCGTAAAGAATAGCAAAATGAATTCGGCAAACAATCGGGCAAATTAGCTGACTTTTCGCCGGGCCTCAACATACTTCCCAAATCCGGCGCATTAGTTGGAACCAAAACTTCCGCAGGTTGCAAGCGCAGTAATTCTAAAGTTAATTGTTCTAAATTATCAGATTGTGTAGTGAGGAATTCTCCAGTAGAAATATCAGTATAAGATAAACCCCAATGTTCGCCAGCGATGACAACAGCAGCTAAGAAATTATTTTGTCGCGGCTTGAGCATTCCGTCATCTGTTAAAGTTCCCGGAGTCAGAATGCGGGTAATTTCTCGCTTGACTTGACGGCCTTCTTTAGCTGCGATCGCGGCATCTTCTACTTGATCGCAAACTACTACAGCATAACCTTTTTCTACCAAAGTCGAACTGTAGCGATCGAGCGCGTGGTGCGGCACTCCCGTCATCGGCACTCTACCGATTTCTTTACCACCTTCCTTGCTAGTGCAAACAAGTTCTAATTCCCGAGAAATCGTCACTGCATCTTGAAAAAAGCACTCAAAGAAATCGCCGACTCGAAAAAATAACAGTGCGTGGGGATACTGATTTTTAACGCTAACATAGTGCTGCAACATCGGCGTTAGTTTAGAGTTTTCTAATTCGCTGTAGTTGGCATTGCGGATGTTAGGTTGATTCGGATCTGTTGGAGTAGATGCAGTGTAAGGCATAAGAATAGTTGAGAGTTGAGAGTTGAGAGTTGGTAGGGTTCGGAGTCCCGTGTCCGCCCTCATAGTTGAGAGTTGACTGCGAGGTTTTGTAATAGTTGACAGCGGGGTTCGATCGATTTTAATCTGTAACAACTTTAGCGCAAGCTTGGCAGGTTGCAATAACTTTAGAGGAAAACTTTTAATAAATCTCGTTGTTACTTGAGTTGAGAACCCC
>JBOFTL010001269.1:0-8525 GCA_051652045.1 Microcoleus sp.
GGCAGAATGCGAAGCCCAAAAACTTTGGCTGGCTGAAAAACGTCGGGAACTCGAACAAGTACAGAATCAAATTGAGGCTATTTTAAATCAGAGCGCTCTCTAGCGCGATCGTCTTTTATCTTTTAGTCGGCGAAGGCCGACTTTGTTCGTGTAGGCGCGGTTTCAACCGCCCCGCCGAGTCATAGCGGGGATATCTAACCCGAATTCCATCTTACCCGCCATTAAAAATTTGTTGCGCCGTCAAATTCAACTCAGGAAATACCGCTGACTCAATTCCTTCATCTCCCCGAAACAACTTAATCTGATACTCACCATCCACTAACTGACAAACCGACAAAGTAGGCTGTTTCGGAGAACCGATATAACGAGTACCTCCCAAACCCAAATAATCGACAATCCAGTATTCAGCAATACCTAAAGCTTCATAATCGCTCATCTTGTGAGCGTAATCATCGCGCCAATTTGTACTGACAACTTCAATAACTAACTTAACAGAATCTCCCCGAGTAATAACTGATTCTCGTTCCCATCGAGGTTCATTGGCTTCTACAGCTTGTTTATCTAACACGATTACATCTGGATCGTATCCAGAATTGTCGCTGAATTTAATCGTGCATTCCTTGGGGATAAAATAAGGAACTTGCGATCGCCTAATTTCAAAACCCAATTCTAGCGCTTGAAAACCAGCGACTACTGAATGTTTACCAGTTGGATTAGGCATTTCAACAATTACTCCATTACGTAGTTCGTAGCGTCCGTTTTCTGGTTTCCATTCCAGAAATTCATCAAACAAGATTGTTTTAGATAGTGCTTGAATCACGGGAAACCCTCCTATGTTCTTTAATTATTGTAATATAAAATGATCTTAAACGGGCGATCGATACTTTAAACAATAATTTATCAACAGGCTACAGATTTCAGATATCATCTAAGCAGATGCCTCAGAAGCCAGCATTCAAGAAATTAAAAGGAGTTGGAATTTGTCATGACTCAACAACCAAGAATCCCCGATCTAGAGACGAGACAGCGAAATGTTGCCAGGATACGTGAAGCTTGCCAGCAGCTCGATCTAGTTAATCTAAAATTAGATGAAGTGCTGGCGATGTTAGAAGCTGATAATCGCCGCCAGCGACAGGAACGTTTAAATGGTAAATATCGCCGATCGCCCGAAAAAATAGTAGAATAAACGCGAGCGATCGAGAGAAATAATAGAAGAAAGAAGGAAGAAGGTGTTAGAAAAAACCTCAAACCTCAAATTCGATCGCTAACTTTCTTTCACTGCTGCCAAATAGTCGATCGCTGCCTCTACCCGACAATCATACTTATAAGCAAATCGATCGAACCAAAATCCCTCATCAGAATTCTTATCTAACTTTTTCAGCCAAACCTGAGCTTGCCTTACTTTCTCCCGCCGCGTCTTTACCTGCAATTCCTGCTGTGCAATTTGCCCTGTTGGTTGTTGTTCTTGTTTGGCAACTTCGGACTCTCGATCGCACTCTTCGTATTCAATCTTAATTTGAGCTAAATCGCTGTCAATAACACCAGCATCCAATCTTTTTTCCGAAGTTGCAATTGTCGGAGTTGAAAACACCGACTTTGTTTGAAATTCTGGTTCTAATTTTACAGGGGAAACACCTCGATCGCGCTGTTCGTATTCAGCCTTAATTTGAGCTAGATCGCTGTCAACAATAATAGAATACAATTTGTTTTCTGCTGCTTGAACTTGCAAAATGGGGGCGATCGAAGTTGTTGGGAGATCTGCTTCTTCTTTCGCAGCAGCAATCGTTTCCTCTAGCTCTTCATACTCAGCCTTAATTTGAGCTAAATCCCTGTCAACAACACCAGCATTCAAAATAGTTTCCGAATTTGGAATTGTCGGACTTGAGAGTGCAGGCGTTTCGAGCAAATCTGGTTCTACTTTTGCCAATTCTAGATGATCGTCCTTCAATTCCGCGAACCACAAGTCGATCGATTCCATTGCTTTAACCCCCCCTAAAAATCCTACCTCAATCAGTTATCGCATTCAACAAAACTTCCGTCAGCGTCATGCCTTCCATATCGTCGATCGTGACAGTATCGACAATATCGAATTTAGCCCCCGCACTTTGCAACTCATCATCCAATATCTTGAGAAACTTGGTAGCTTCCGGGGCATTTCCCACTTGAATAAAAGAAATTGCTAACTCTTCATCCCGATCGATCTTGCGAGAAGCTTCAATAATCGCCTTCATCACATCCTTGCGATCGTCCGGTTCTCCATCAGTCACCACTAATATAGTTTCACCATTTGCCTTAGTCTTACCGGAAGCTTTGCGCCGAAAATAATCGTTCAGAGCATCTTGCAAAACCACAGCCATATTCGTAGCACCCGAAGGCTCATTTTCTTGGAAAATTTGCACGACTTTCGTCGCCGTCACGTTATCGTAGCGCTTGAAGCGGCCGGAAAATAGATAAACAGTCATCCCATCCGGGTCTAATTCTTCACATTTATGAGCCAGGGCGATCGTCGATTCTTGCATCAGAAACCAGCGACTTTTACCTCCCATCTGGTCTTTCGTGTACATACTGCCACTTTTGTCAATAATTATGGTATAATCTCGGTTTTGTAGCATAAATTTTTTCCTTTTAATTTAAATCTTGCGATCGTTGATAGTTGATAGTTAATAATTACTTACGCGGCTTCCATATATTTAGGGGTGCGCAGTGCGCACCTTACAACTAATTATGTAGGGTGCGCACTGCGCACCTTAACGATATTAGTAGCCTGTCAAACTATGGTTTGCGTAAGTTATGTTCGATCGTCGTTCAGGTAAGCTGTTAGCGATCGACTGTCAGCGGTTTACAAAACCTCACTGTCAACTATCAACTGTCAACTATCAACTATCAACTATCAACTATTTACAAAGTATCCTTAAGCGGCTTCCAAGTAAAAGCTCGATCGCCCCCCATCTCTACTACTATCTTAACTCGCGGCTCCAATGTCGGCAAAACAGTCAAGTATTCAATCTCTTGTTTCGACAACACCTGCCCTTCAATAATCCACAACACCAATCCCTTCGCTTTCGGAGGCAAATTGTCTAATTGAGTCCCCAACATCGGCGGCACGAAATACGTATAACCTACAGCCCCCTCTTTACCAATATTTTTCTTGCCCAAATGCGGCGGTCGCACCCCGTGCACCCCCGTCAAATACATCGCCAAATCTCCCAAACCCCGCGCTGTAATGCTATAACCAGCATAACCAGCAGCCCTCAGCCGTCGCAGGTAGCGTCCCTCAAAACCTCCCTCCAAAGGAACGTAAGCAGCCAGCGCTTTAGACTTTTCCAAATCCTTCATCAGATCCGCACCAGTCGTGATCAGTTGCATCAGTCCCATAAATTTCCTTTGTGTGTCGTGTTAAATTGTGGTCGATCGCACGCGAACCCCAGTATTATAAATCCTCAAGCTGAGCCTAAAAGTTCTCACTACCGTCTTGACAAAGTGACACCACTTCATCTACTATGGTGAATTGTCGCCAACATGGATACTGAGTGGCTAGCTGCTCAAGTCCCGGCGCACTTAAAGCAAGACCGAAAAAAAGTCGGAAAAAGCAGAGGTAGCACGGTCAAAGCACTGTCACTCTCAACTCTTGTCAGACTTCCACAAGCTCCCCAGATTTAAAACTCAGATTTTAAACACCGAGATTTTAAACATCAAGGAAAGCTGTTGGTTGATAACAGTAAATTGCAGAAGCATTGAAACCAATGTTCTCTGCACAAGAGCAAGCGGATTGACGCCAAGTTCGCAATCCGAAACCTCTTGCGCTCATAAAAGGAAAAAAAAACGTGTCTGTCGGAATTCTCGGCACAAAACTAGGCATGACTCAAGTGTTTGACGAAGCGGGAAGAGCAATCCCCGTCACCGTCATCCAAGCAGGTCCTTGCACAGTAACGCAAATCAAAACAAAACAAACTGACGGCTACACCGCCGTCCAAGTCGGATACGGCGATGTCAAGCCAAAGGCGATGAACAAGCCAGAATTGGGACATCTCGCCAAATCGGGCGCGACACCGATCCGCCACCTGCACGAATACCGTTTAGCGGATACCAGCTCCTTTGAATTGGGCCAGCAAATCAAAGCAGATTTATTTGCACCCGGACAAATAGTAGATGTCATCGGTACCAGCATCGGTAAAGGCTTTGCGGGCTTTCAAAAACGGCACAACTTCAAACGAGGCCCGATGGCCCACGGTTCCAAAAACCACCGCCAGCCCGGATCGATCGGACCTGGAACCACTCCCGGCCGCGTCTATCCCGGCAAAAGAATGGCAGGAAGGATGGGCAACGTTCAAGTCACCATCCGCAAACTGACAGTTATTCGCGTCGATGTAGAGCGGAATTTGCTGTTAATCAAAGGAGCAGTTCCCGGCAAAGCAGGTGCCTTAGTCAATGTTGTGCCAGAGAAAAAAGTTGGCAAGTAGTAATTAGTCAGCAGTCAGCAGTCATTAGTTAGAGAGTCAGCAGTCATTAGTTAGATAGTTAAGTTAGAGAATTAGCGTTTCTAACAAGAATAACCAAAAACTAGAAGCTGAAAACTGATAACTGAAAACTGCAAACTGAGAAAAAAACTAAAAACTAAAAACAAAAAACCAACAACAACATCAGACAAAGGACAGAATAAATGATTAACTGTGTAGTTAAAAATTGGCAAGGCGAAGAAGTTGGAGAAACAACTTTTGAACTGCGGGTAGCCAAAGAAGAAAATGCCTCTCACATCGTCCACCGAGCATTGAGACGGCAAATGGTCAACGCCCGTCAAGGAACGGCTTGCACCAAAACTCGATCGGAAGTTAGAGGCGGCGGTCGCAAACCCTGGCGGCAAAAAGGCACCGGGCGAGCCAGAGCAGGTTCGATCCGTTCTCCCCTGTGGCGGGGAGGCGGCGTCATCTTCGGTCCCAAACCGAGAGACTTTGAAATCAAAATGAACAAAAAGGAACGCCGTCTCGCTTTGCGGACAGCCTTCCAAAGCCGTGCCGAAGACTTGATTGTAGTTGAAGAATTTGCAACTCAATTTTCCAGACCGAAAACTAAAGAATTGCTGAGCGCGATCGGTCGCTGGGGCATCGAACCCGATACAAAAGTTATGTTAGTGTTGCCAGAACCGCAACCCAACGTTTATTTGTCAGGAAGAAACATCGAATTAATGAACGTCATCTTGGTAAATTCCCTGAACGTTTACGACATTCTCGAAGCTGACAAAATTGTCATTACATCCACAGCACTAGCGAAAATTCAGGAGATTTACGGTGAGTAAGATCGATCCTCGCGACTATGCAGATTTGGTGCAGCGTCCCATTCTCACCGAGAAAGCTACCCGAATGATGGAATTAAATCAATTTACCTTCGATGTAGCTCCCAAAGCCACCAAACCTCAAATCAAAGCCGCGATCGAAGAACTATTTCAAGTAAAAGTTGTGGGTGTCAACACCCAAAACCCGCCGCGCAAAAAACGCCGAGTAGGCAAATTTGTCGGATTTAAACCAGTTTACAAACGAGCAGTAGTAACCCTGGCTGACGGAGATCCGATCCGCAAAATCTTATTCCCAGAAGTCTAGAAAATTTTGGATTTTAGATTTTAGATTTTAGATTGCTGTTAACTGCCGGAAATACTCAACCTAAAAACCTAGCAAGTTAACTGAATAATCGCAGATCTAAAATCCAAAACTGCCAAATCCAAAACTGCCAAATCCAAAATCCAAAATCTAAAATCTAAAATCGATTGATTTATGGGCATCCGTACTTACCGACCTTATACCTCCAGCACCCGCGCGCACAGCGTTTCGGACTTTGCTGAAGTTACCACTTCAGAACCCGAAAAGTCCCTAACAAGCAACAAGCACACCAAACAAGGCCGCAACAACCGAGGCGTCATCACCTGCCGCCACCGGGGAGGCGGCCACAAACGCTTGTACAGAGAAATCGACTTCCGCCGGGACAAACACGGCATTCCCGCTACCGTCAAGTCGATCGAATACGACCCCAACCGCAACGCCCGCATCGCCCTTTTGTTTTACAAAGACGGCGAAAAACGCTACATCCTCCACCCAGTCGGCTTAACCGTCGGTACGGAAATTATCTCAGGACCGGATGCACCGATCGAAATCGGTAATGCCCTACCCCTGAGCAACATCCCCCTGGGTACCAGCATTCACAACGTCGAGCTCGTACCCGGTAAAGGCGGACAAATCGTTCGCTCCGCCGGTGCCACCGCCCAGCTAATGGCAAAAGAAGGTAGCTACGTCACCCTCAAACTGCCCTCCGGCGAACAGCGCAAAATCC
This sequence comes from Microcoleus sp., assembly GCA_051652045.1. Taxonomy (GTDB): domain Bacteria; phylum Cyanobacteriota; class Cyanobacteriia; order Cyanobacteriales; family Microcoleaceae; genus Microcoleus. Next base: position 6,319 of record JBOFTL010001269.1, read on the forward strand.
GAGCTAACTGCTACGCCACCATCGGTCAAGTCGGCAACACAGACGCCAGAAACATCAGCATCGGTAAAGCAGGCCGCACCCGCTGGAAAGGTCGCCGACCCACCGTCCGGGGTAGCGTGATGAACCCCGTAGACCACCCGCACGGCGGCGGTGAGGGCAGAGCTCCGATCGGGCGATCGGGCCCTGTTACCCCTTGGGGCAAACCAGCCTTGGGTGCCAAAACCCGTAAGAAAAACAAACGCAGCAACGATTTAATCGTCCGCCGCCGTCGCAAAGCTTCCAAGCGCGGCAAAGGTGGCAGACAAAGTTAATGGGTAATGGGTAATGGGTAATGGGTAATGGTAATGGGTAATGAGTTATGAGTTGTGGGTTGTGGTAACGAAAAAATCACCCAGAATCAAATAACAAAAAATAAATTATCAATTCCCAATTCCCAATTCCCAATTCCCAATTCCCAATTCCCAATTCCCAATTCCCAATTCAAATCATGTCTAGATCCCTAAAAAAAGGCCCTTTTGTCGCAGACCACCTGATGACAAAAATTGAAAAACTCAACGCTGCCAACCAAAAACAACTGATTAAAACTTGGTCGCGCGCTTCCACAATCTTGCCGCAAATGGTAGGACATACCATCGCAGTTCACAACGGCAGACAGCACGTTCCCGTATACGTTACCGACCAAATGGTAGGTCACAAACTCGGAGAATTTGCCCCCACCCGTACCTTTAGAGGTCACGCAAAAAAAGACGGCAAAGCAAAAAGATAGAAGTCATCAGTCATTAGTCATCAGTCATTAGCCTGCAAGCTTAGTGACTAAAAACTCCAGGCTAATGACTGAGGAAAAAAAACTAATGACTGAGGAAAAAAACTAATATCATGGCTGTAGATACCACATCTGAAATAAAGGCGATCGCCCGCTACATCAGAACTTCCCCTTTTAAAGTACGGCGAGTTCTCGATCAAATTCGCGGCAAAAGCTATCAAGAAGCGCTGATTCTCCTCGAATTCATGCCTTACCGTGCCTGCGAACCTATTGTGAAAGTATTGCGATCGGCCGTAGCTAATGCCGAACACAATGCAGGACTTGATAAAACTAAACTCGTAGTTTCTCAAGCTTACGCAGACCAAGGACCAGTTCTCAAACGCTTTAGACCTAGAGCTCAAGGTCGCGCCTACCAAATTCGCAAACCCACCTGCCACATTACCGTAGCAGTAGCTCCGCTCCTCGAAGACTAAACAAACAGTTGATAGTTGATAGTTGATAGTTGATAGTCGATCGTTGATAGTTGATAGTTGATAGTTGGAAATTTTAGCTATTGCAATTCAGCACTCAACCTAAAACCTAACACCTAAAGCCTAACAGCTAACACCTAACACCTAACACCTAACTTTTCCTATGGGACAAAAAATACATCCAATTGGTTTTCGCCTCGGCATCACTCAAGAACACAGATCCCGCTGGTTTGCCGACGCCAAAAACTATCCTGAACTTCTGCAAGAAGACTTTAAAATTCGCCAGTACGTCCAAAAAAACCTCAATAATGCCGGCATCTCCGCCGTCAAAATCGAGCGCAAAGCAGACCAAATCGACCTAGAAGTGCAAACCGCCAGACCGGGCGTGGTCGTAGGTCGCGGTGGTGCTGGCATCGAAACCTTGCGCGTCGGCTTGCAAAAGGATCTCGGCAACAACCGCCAAATCCGCATTAACGTCGTGGAAGTCCAGCGAGTAGACGCCGATGCTACCCTGATCGCCGAATACATCGCCCAGCAACTGGAACGGCGCGTATCCTTCCGCCGAGTAGTCCGCCAAGCTATCACCCGCGCTCAAAAAGCAGGCATCCAAGGCATCAAAATTCAAGTCAGCGGCCGCCTCAACGGTGCTGAAATCGCCCGTACCGAATGGACTCGGGAAGGCAGAGTACCCCTGCATACCCTGCGGGCAGACATTGACTACGCCTACTGCACCGCCCAAACCATCTACGGTATCCTCGGCATTAAAGTGTGGGTTTTCAAAGGCGAAATCATTCCCGGACAGGAAGAAATCCCCGCCCCCAAGGCAGCCCCGCCCCGCGCCAAACAAAAACGCCGCCGCCAGCAGTTTGAAGATCGATCGAACGAAGGCTAATAGTTGAGAGTTGAGAGTTGAGAGTTGAGAGTTGGCAGTTGACATTTGGCAGTAGTAACCGATTACCGATTACCAATTACCC
>JBOFTL010001270.1:0-10886 GCA_051652045.1 Microcoleus sp.
TGGACAATCAGGGGATTTTGTTCGAGTCCTCATCCACCCGCTCATCTTCCGCGATCGAAGCAATGAGCGCGTCTCGTGAGCGGGTGGAATCGTCCGCTCACTCGTCTTTCATCCCACGCCAACCCTCGTCGGGTATGGAAGTGGGGATTCCCGCCTGTCTAGCTAAACCAATTTCAGATCCGGATAGCCGGCGAGCATATCATCAGAGCTCAGAGTATCCCCACTAGCTTGAGGAGTCCACAGCACCTCAAAGGCCAGCAGTTGCTCGCTAGAGATTCCGCCAATCTGCCGCAAAGCTTGACGCAAGTCATCGGAATTTTTCACAGCAGGCAGTTGCAGCTTGCCTTGAGTACCCGCAATAATTGTCACCACAATATACTCACCTGGATCTCGATCGCTCTCAGTAGCAACCAGTTCGCCGTTTTCCTGCAAACCGGGCAGGATTTTATTGCTCCCCGATTGCCGGAGTTGGTTGTTAAAATTGGTGAGCGTTTCCTCAGTGAATTTACTGCGTTCTGCGAGAGAAAATTGGTTGAATTTAGCTTCTGCAGCTTCCAAGCGAGTTTGCTCGGATTGCGCTCCTGCATAAACCCAATATTCTGGGTGGCGCAGCAGGGCGAGGGTGGATTCTTGGAGCACCTGAGCTCGTCCTGATGCCGTACCCGTATCGGCTGTTTGCGCTAGGGAGTCGAGTTCGGTTTGCAAGCTGCGGGCTTCTGCGAGCAAGCCAACTTGCAAGCGCGCCACAGAAACAGTTGTGGGGGCGCTGTAACCGAGTTCGTCGGAGTCAGCCCCAGCCCGACGGAAGCTCTGCACTAGGAAATTCGCGATCGAAATAAAAATCAAGATTGTAAATAGGCCGCCAAATCCCCCGCCAAAGCCAAAAAACGGCAGGAGGAACGGAAATCCGAAGCCGCCACCCGGATAGTAGCCGCCGCCTGGAGATGTATAAGTGCGGCTGGGGGAGGTATAAGTGCGGGCGGGAGATCTAAAAGAGCCGCCGCCGATGCGTCCCCCGCTGCGGGCTGCCAGCGCCCCGTCAGCGTTACCGAGGGCGAGCGCCAGTACAAGCCCGATCGCCAAAACTGATTTCAAAAGCGGTTTAATTGTTGAAAGTAGTTGCTTGTACATAAGACCGTTACTATTTTTGATACATCTATAATCTACCGCTTCCTCCGTTTGCTGGACATGGAGGTTTCAGGTAGCCTGCCAGAGAGATATCCGTACTTTCGGCACGATGCCGAGTGCGGGCGGGTAAGAAGGAAGAAGGAAGGCACGACACGGATTCGGACACGGATACACGGATGAATTATCGAGTATGCCATATTTTTCATCAGGAAGAGGGAAGAGGTAAGAAGGAAGAAAGAGATGTGAAGAATTAGGTGGTTGCCTAATTACCAATTACCAATTACCAATTACCAATTACCAACTCTCAACTATTTCAATGCTAACCTCCCCCTACAATTGTGACGATTTCCAAACGATCGCCCTCTTGCATTTGTGTAGTTTCCCAAAATTGTTTGTGCAGAATTTCACCGTTATATTCTACAGCTATTAAACGCGGGTTTAAGTTTAGCTGTTTTAACAATTCTGGAAGTAGGGTTTCGCTCGGACAATTGTGGCTGTCTCCGTTAACTTGTAAAGTAATTCGATCGGTCATAAGTCATTAGTCAGCAGTCATTAGTTAGTAGTTAGTAGTCATTAGTCATCAGTCATTAGTCATCAGTCATTAGTTAGCAATCAGAAGTGCGAGCGTCTCCGCTCGCGTTTCCAATCATCAGTCATTAGTTAACTGTTTTTTCCTGAACAACTGACTATCGACGATCGATACTTAACTCTCAATAGAGCGACCCTCAATCGATCGACTGCCAACTGTTTTCTGTCAACTGTCAACGATCGATCGACCATTAACTATCAACTCTCAACCCTTCGACGAATTCAGAGAATCTCAATCTATCAACTATCAACTCTCAACTCTCAACTCTCAACTCTCAACTTTTCACCTGTTTGAGTTTTTGAGCTTTGAGATTCTGCATCCGAGTCAACTGAGAGATAAAAAATTGCGATACCAAAGTCGGTTGCTCTGCATCCATAATAGCTCGCACTACAGCCACTCTTTCAGCTCCCGATCTCAATACTTCATCCAAATTGTTGATATCAATTCCCCCGATCGCAAACCAAGGAATCGGCGATTTAGCAGCCGCGTGGCGCACGTAATCCAAACCCGCAGCCGGCTTATTAGGTTTAGTAGGAGTTGCATATACCGGGCCGACACCAATATAATCAGCCCCCTCTTCAACAGCCCGCTGCATTTCCTGGGGATTGGTAGTAGAACGACCGATAATCCGTCCCGGACCGAGTAACCTGCGAGCTTCAACTACTGGCAGATCTTCTTGTCCCAAGTGTACGCCGTCAACATCCGCCGCGATCGCCAGATCGACTCGATCGTTCGCGATTAGCAAAGCCTCGTAACGATCGCAAAGTTCCCGAAGCTTTCGCAGGTTAGCCAGCTTCACGGCATCAGTCGCAGTTTTGTCGCGATACTGCACGACACCCAAACCTCCTTGCAAAGCAGCTTCCACCACGCCGAACAAGTTTTCTTTCCCCGAAGTCACGAGGTACAACTGCGATCTCAATAACTGCTGGTAGCGCCGGTAAGCCAGCAAATCGCTTTCCAGGGTATACACCCGGTAGCGCATCTGCTTAAAAGCCGCCCCCATATCTGGGTCATAGATTTTGCCGTATTCTTCCAGTACCCGCAGCGCTTCTTCCACCCTAGAGAAATTTACCTCAAGTAGCTGTTGGATGCCAGAACGCTGTTCTTCTTGGGGGTGAGTCAATTCCGTTCCCGGATCTCCGGGAGTATCTCTAGCCGCCCGCAATTCTGGGGAGTGCCACCGGGCCAATTCCTGGCGCAATTCTTTACACTCGTTTGCCAAATCTTGGCTGTTGAGGCCGAACCTGCACCATTCTTCAATAATTCTCAATCCTTCGCGCGATCGATCCAGATTGGCATCTAAAATGCGGCAGAGGGCTGGCTGTGCGGGTAAGGTTCTGTTCTGTTTTTCGCTCATCAATACTTCTCCAAAAGGTTCAGCTCAAAATTTCTGTGGGTGGCAATCTCAGGCAAAACCATAAGTTTTGCGTTTTTAAAATAGCTGTTTTTTAATCCGACAGCCAGTGCCGATCGATTTTACCAGTCAGCTTAAAGCTTTTGCCTGCGCCGACGCGATCGCGCCCGATCGATCGCCCTCAAGATTAAGAAATATGAATTTCCCAGCTTTTTGTAAATTTACAAAAACCAAGCATAATAGATCGATACTATTCGAGTGGCATCGTTAAAGCTGCACACCACACTTCGGAGGAGCATTGTGAGGTTAGCAGAAGAATATAAAAGATTGAGGGAGAAAAACCTAAGTAAGCCGGTGAAATTAAACTGCGATCGCCCCAACCAAACTGAAGGCCCGAAATACGCAAATCGCCCGACCGCAGCAAAAGACAAGCAACCTTTGTCTGTCGGTGTCCGCTGGCAACAGGTCAAACTTACAGAAAATTGTTTATATCGAAGCTGCATTGCTTGCCTGCTTGCAGTATCATTCGGTGCGGATTTGGTAATGCAGCCGCGATCGGTTACTGCAGTTGAGATGCAGCAAATACAGTCGATCGCCCAAGCACCGCCCAGCAATATCAACATCCTCTACGTCAGTTCCTCCGGCGGCAGCGACTCGGGAGGCAACGGGAGCGATCGATCTCCGTTTAAAACCCTAACTTACGCCTTGAGCGTAGCCCCCCCAAATACGGCAATTTTACTAGCGCCCGGAACCTACAGCGCTCAAAGCGGAGAAAAATTTCCTCTGATGCTGAGGCCCAACGTGACAGTCCAGGGCAATCCCAACACTCGCGGTCAAAATATTGTCATTAAAGGCGGAGGTTATTTTATCAGTCCTACCTGGGCGGGGCAAAATATTACGATTTTAGGCGCTGACGGGGCGGGACTCAGCGGGGTAACGGTGACGAACCCGCACGATCGGGGTTACGGTTTGTGGATCGAATCGAGTTCTCCGACTGTAGTTAACAATACTTTTTCTGGCAGCACTCATGACGGAATTTCCGTGGTTGGCACTTCCAGACCTGCGATTAGTGGCAATTTGTTCTCGAAAAATGGAGCCAACGGCATCACGATTTTTGGCTATTCCGAGCCGTTCGTGCGAGAGAATGTGTTTGAAAACACGGGATTTGGGGTGAATGTAGCGCAGCACGCCTCTCCGACGATCGTGGGCAACCAGATTACTCGCAATAAAGATGGCGTGGTGGTGCAAGCTGAGGCTAAACCGATACTGCGCAACAATTATATCGAACAAAATCAGCGGGACGGAATTGTGGCGATCGCCCAATCTCTGCCGGATTTGGGAACGGCGGCCGCACCGGGGGGCAATGTAATTCGCAACAACGGCCGCCACGATGTAAATAATGCTACTAAAGGTCAAGCGATTCCAGCTTACGGCAATCAACTGGCAAGCAACCGCACGGCGGGTAGGGTTGAGGTGGCGGGAACCTTCAGCCCCGCCCCATCAATGGGGGGAAGTGCCGTGCAATTGTCTGCCACAACTCCTCCCAACAGCAGTGCCCCGGCAAGTTGGCTGCCCGCCTACACTCCTGGGCAACTAACTCCGCCAACACCAAGGGTTCCGAGTGCGGTGCCCCTGACGGTTTCAGAGAGGTCCGATCGCAGCCAGCGAACTCCAAACCTGCAGTTGCAGTCTGTGATTCCCCAAGGTAATGCCAGCCCGCAGTCGAGGACTGGTTCGATCGAAATTCCAGTCCCGACGCCGGACTTTCGGGCACCAATTTCAGAAATTCCCGATCGGCCGAATTTTACTCCGAATTTTGACAGTTCCAGTTCGGTGGTTTCTGAGGGATTATTGCGAGTTCCCAGTTCGAGAATTCCTTTGGGTAGGGGAGGCTACGTACCTGCCGAGTTGGGGGGAAGTTCTCTGTTTGACTCTGAGGATAATTCGCCATCGTTCGATCGCTCGATCGCTTTGAGTTACCCGTATCAGGTAATTGTTGATAGCAGCAGTGCCAGCGATTTAGCGAGGTTGCGATCGCTCGTTCCCGATGCTTTTCGCACTTCGATCGGCGGGCGGTGGGTAATGCAAGTTGGAGCTTTTAAGGAACGCGAAAAAGCTGAGGAATTGTTGCAAATGCTCGCCGTTAATGGTTTAAATGCCAGAATTGAAGAAAGGAAATAGGTCGATCGATAGTCGATATAGGAGTTACGCACAGACTCTATATGTAGGGTGCGCACTGCGCACCTTACCGCTATAAATAATGTTTTTAACCATTTGTTGTGTAAGTCCTATGATAGTTTACACTGCCAAAAACAAACACCTACTCTAATCAAGGTATCCGTCTTTAATATTGAGTCTTTAAATCCCGATAAATTTAACTTGGCAGAGTGGAGCAATATTAGAAGCTTAGTTAAAAACTCGCTCTCAAGGAGTGTTTCTTGCCTGTGGTTTCGGCCGATCGCACTCCGACTTACTGGTGCAATACTCGCAATTTAAGGGGGATTTAGAGGAATCGAGATTTTGATAAAAACGATATTTATCAATAGTTTTTATTTTAAGTTGACATCGATAATTATTGCTGTGTTCGCATCTGGAACAGTAATTTTTGCTTATTTATCTGTTATCTTTTGCTGATTTTTCCTATTGCTTCACAAACGTACAGAGCCGCTGCAACTCTTACCCCATCAAGAATTCCTCTGTTTTCTTTGAACCCTCTACTTTAATTTGCGATTGTTTGCAGATTCTTCTCTTTTTTTAAGAAAAGTTAAGTTTATTTGAAATAAAATAATTCGCTATTGGCATAAGTATCGAAAAAGTTATAATCGCCCCTAGTGAAACATTCCATCAGGGCCATTAACATAAAACTTCACTGTCAAAAAGTGAAGAACTTCAGCAGAGTTAAACTTTTGAAAAGATGGGAAAAACCCGCTTTTAATAACGATGCCAGATATTATCGAACTGGAAGGAAAAACATTTACAGCCGCCTCGGAGTTGCCTGTAACCGAGTGGCCGTGCGCGATCGCGGAACGTCCTCAACCAACACAGACGCTCAAAGACGACGATTTGTTTTTAATTACCGATACCCTCGGAAACATCTCAGGCTGCTTGGAAGACAACAATATTGCCAGCCTCGGATTGTTCTGTCACGACACTCGATTTCTGAGTCGCCTAGAACTACAAATTGAAGGGCGATCGCCTATTTTACTCAGCAGCAACACAGAAAAAGGCTACCTGCAAACAATTTTGTGCTCGAATCCCCGCCTCGACAATCTCCTGCGTGCAGAAACCATCGGCATCAGGAGAGAGATGGTGCTCAACGGCGGTTTGTTTGAAGAAATAGAAATTACCAATTTCACCACAGAATCAGTCAGCTTTGAAATCAGTCTCAGCTTTAACTCGGATTTCTTAGACTTGTTTGAAGTGCGGGGTTACGGTCGCGAAAAGCGTGGGAAACTGCTGCGCTTGATGCCCAAAAAAACTGATGGAGAATGGTCTGAAGATTCGCAAACAGAGGCGCTACTTCCTCATTCTAGCGGCAACGGGAACGGCGACAAACCGAGCGCGGAAAGCGGAAATATGACAGTTGGCGAACCTGGAAAAAACCCGGTTTACCAGTCGCTGGTTCAATATCCTCACTGCTGTTTGCAAGGAGATTTAATCCTGGCTTACCAAGGTTTAGACGGTTCTGTGATGGAATCTCGGATCGAATTTTACCACCGCCAGCCCGACCTGCTTCAGGGCTACACGGCTGTATGGCGCATTTCCTTGGAATCTCACGAAACAGTAACTTTGGGCTATCGGTTAAAAATGCTGATCGACGGCAAATCCATCTCCAAAGTTACGACTCCGGTAACATTAGTTCAAGCCAAAGCAGCAGAACTTTTAGAAGAGAGAGAGTGGCTGAGCGAAGTAACCAGCATTCGATCGGACAAAAACACGTTCAACCGACTGCTGAAACGCGCCGAACAAGACATTTATTCCCTGCGGCAAACTTTCGGCAAAGGCAAAGCAATTTCGGCGGGAGTTCCTTGGTTTTCCACATTATTCGGTCGCGACTCGCTGATCGCCGCTTCTCAAATTTTAATTCTCGACCCGACTTTAGCGCGAGAAACCCTGACAACTTTAGCTCACTATCAAGGCAAAAACCACGACGACTGGCGCGACGAAGAACCGGGAAAAATCCTGCACGAAATCCGCATGGGAGAAATGGCTCGCTGTCAGGAAATCCCCCACACTCCCTATTACGGAACTGTCGATGCGACGCCGCTGTGGTTGATGCTTTACGCTGAGTATTATGCCTGGACTTGCGATCGACAAACCCTAGACCGTTTGTGGCCGAATGCTTTAGCAGCGATGGAATGGATCGATCGCAAATGTGCTGAAACTGGCTACCTCAGCTACTACAAAAAATCCCAGCGAGGCTTGGCAAATCAAGGCTGGAAAGATTCGGGAGATTGCATCGTCAACCGTGAGGGTGTCATAGCCCAAGGAGCAATATCTCTGTGCGAAGTTCAGGCCTACGTTTACGCTGCGAAACTGCGACTGGCAGAAATTGCTCGCCTCAAAAAACGCATCGATTTAGTCGATCGCTGGGAAGAAGAAGCAGCAAATCTCAAAACCAGATTCAACAAGGATTTTTGGGTGGAAGATTTAGATTACTGCGCCCTAGCATTAGACGGTGAAGGGAAACCTGTAGACAGTATTTCATCCAATCCCGGACACTGTTTGCACCTCGGCATTTTCACTCCAGAAAAAGCTCAAAACGTAGCAGAAAGATTGGAAGCCCCAGATATGTTTAACGGTTGGGGAATTCGCACTCTTTCCTCAAAATCTCCCGCCTACAATCCCATCGGCTACCATACAGGTTCCGTGTGGCCGCACGACAACGCTTTAACAGCTATGGGACTGCGATCGCTCGGGCGCGTCGAACAAGCTTTAGAAGTAGCTCAAGGCTTATTTGACATGACATTGCTGCAGCCTTACGAACGTCCTCCCGAACTTTTCTGCGGCTACCAACGCAACAACGACAACGATCGCCCCGTGCAGTATCCTGTAGCTTGTTCGCCCCAAGCTTGGGCAACAGGCAGCATTTTTCAACTGCTGCAAATGATGTTAAATTTAGTGCCGGATGCCCCGAACAACCAACTGCGAATTATCGATCCGGCCCTACCGGAATCGATTAACAAACTGTCGCTGCACAACTTGAGAATCGGATCGACTTTATTGGATTTAGAATTCGAGCGATCGGGTGCTTCGACAGCTTGTCGGGTAACTAAAAAACGCGGCAATTTGCGGGTGATTATCGAAGCGTGAACTACCCCAATAGGACTTACGCACGATCCTATTTGTAGGTGCGCAGTGCGCACCTTCAGGGATTATTGGACTGCCTTTCGTCGTGTCAACTTAAGTATCGAAAGTAGTTATACCATTTTCATAAAGTCCTGCTATAGATGGAACTCTTAGCCCCCCCGATGCCTTGGGGGGGTTGGGGGGGTAGATGTGTCGTGCTACTTTATGAAATTGGTATTACAGACTGCGGTTTGGCGATTAAAAATTCGATCCCTCCTAGGGCGGGTTTTCTTTCCCCAGAATTGACTTAAATTGTAGGTTGGGTTGAGGCACGAAACCCAACATTTCTCGTCGCTTTGTTGGGCGGAGTGAAACGGAGGGTGCGCTACGCTCGGGCTCAACCTACAGAAGATTTTGAAAACACTAGAAAGGTGGGGTGAGCTTCATACTTAAAATCCTAAATCCATTTTAGCAGCTTCTGATTCGGCAAATACATCTTCATCGGGCATTTCTTGCCAGTCAATATCGCCGATTTCTTGATAGAATTTTTCATCATAAGGACGAGTTTGCACCACTACTGGCATCGGTACGGCGTGTCCTAATACTAATGCTTGTTGTTTGGAATCTAGTTTAGATAAAACCGATCGCAAGCTTTGTCCTCCTGAAACGCCGGTAAAAATCGCGTCGATATCTTTATCATCGTTTAATAAAGCTGTAATTCGCGTGCCGACTTGCGACATGACTTCAGCATCGATACCGGAAGGCCGTTGATCTACAATTAGCAAAGTTACAAAGTATTTTCGCATTTCGCGGGCGATCGTCCCGAAAATAGTCGATCGCACGATGGCCGGATCGAGAAATCTATGTGCTTCTTCAATTGTAATTACTAACTGCTGCGGGCGATCGCACGGATTTTTACTTTGCAAAAACTTCTCTGCTTTCCGCACGTAAGCTTGGTGAATTCTCCGAGTAATTACATTTGCTGCCAGCATATAGGACAGCATATCTGAATGGGAACCGAATTCGATTACTACGTTTTTCCCCGCATCCAAACACTGCAAAACTTCACTGACGTAATTTTTCGGGCAGCGGGTGCGGATATATTTTAAATCGTTCAAACGCTCTAATTTCCTCTGCAAGGCCATGATCGAAGATTTATTACCCCGCTTTTCTTCGCAAAACATTTGGATATCTTCGTTAGTCATGTCAAGCAATTTATTGATCCAGCCGCTGCCCAATTCGTTGCGTAAAATAATTGCATTTTCGATGCTGGCTTCTGACAGATTTAAATCGCGCTGCACTAAGGCGATGTCTTCTACTTCTATTTGATCGAAACTCAAAAATAAGTCTTGGGCGTCGCGCACGCCCCGGCGTTTTGTAGATTCTGGATCGAGGCTGTAAATCTGAATTTGACCCGGAAATAACTGCCGCAAACCTTTAACCGTACTGAATTGTTTCCCTTCCGAAACAGCTTCCCAGCCGTATTCGGAGTGCATATCAAAAATTAGATTCACCGCCGCTTGCTTGCGAATAATTCCCGACAGTAACAAGCGCGTGAGAAAAGATTTTCCAGTTCCCGATTTGCCAAAAACTCCGTTGCTGCGTTCGACAAATCTATCTAAGTTCAAGCATACATCGACATCCATGTCAATCGGTTTGCCGATCGCAAAATTGCGCCGTGTCGGGTCATCTTCCCAGCCAAAAACGGCTCGAAAATCGGTTTCTTTAGCATCAAATACCTGCGAGAAGTGACTGGGAATAGTTTTGACAGGTAATAGTTCAATATCGGCGCTAGTTTGCGGCTCAAAAGAGGCGAATTTTTCGGCTGCTGCTGACTTGCCATTTTTGCCGTTATTATTGTTCTGGGAATTAAGATCGAAAATAGCTTGAGATTTTTCGCGTTCAGCGGTTAGCATGAGCATCGGCGAAAGTTCGATCGTCCCGTAGGTGCTGCTACCGGCCAAAACTGCGAGGAGAAAATCATCGTTGGGATTGGGGGGATTCGATAAAATGCGGCTGCTGGAAGTGCCGAGAGATACATCGGTAAGCATACAGAAAAAGTGCGATCGGACCCCCCGCACTACTAAAAATTTCCCTACTCTCATATCTTCGACGGAGACATCAGCGTGCAGTCGCACTTCTAATCCCTTACTGAGGGAACCTTGAATAACAGAGCCTAAAGGAAGATCCATGTTACGATTTTAGATTTTGGATTTTAGATTTTAGATTGGGAGATTGTTGGATTTTTGGATTGTTGGATTTGAAGATTGAAAGATTGGAAGAATTACCAATTACCCATTACCAATTACCCATTACCCATTACCCAACTCACCACTCTGATTCTAAAGGCATTTCAAAGAAACTCGGATTCAGCTCGATATCGGTCAAATCCGTTTCGCTCAAATAAGCATCAGTCAAAAATACACCCTTTAAATTTGTCCCCTTCAGGTTAGCACCTTTCAGATTAGCACCTCTAAGATTAACTCGGAATAAATGAGCCTCGCTCAAATCTACCTCAGTCAAATC
>JBOFTL010001271.1:0-3217 GCA_051652045.1 Microcoleus sp.
AATGGTGATTTATATGAGGGTTCAACATCGATTTTGCGGCGATTAACACGGTATTCAACGGTGATTTATACGGTGATTTACACGGGAATTCAATATCGATCGTGGGGCGATCGAACATCGATCGCGCTGTGATTTATAAGGCGATTCACACGGCGATTCACACGGCGGTTGAAACGGCGGTTGAAACCGCGTCTACACGAACAAAACCCGCCTTCGCGGGTTTCAAGTCTCGATCGTGCGGTGATTTCAATCGCCGAGTTACCAGTCGATATCGAATTTTGGTTTTTCCACCGGATTAGAAATTAATTCCCACTCAGGAATCATCGATCGCTGGCGGTGATGAACGGCTTGATTTCTGATATAATTAGCTACAGTATCGATCGCATTGCGACTCACGCTAAAAGCCCCGTAACTACCTTGCCATTTAAAAAACTCGCCTGGTTTAATTTTCTGAGTTACTAAATGAGAAGAACTTCCCTTAACTTGCTTGATAATTTCAGATACTGTTAAAGTTGTCGGAAAACCAATTAACAAATGAACGTGGTCTTCTATACCGCCAACTGCGATCGCAGTACATCCTAAATGTTTGCATTCAGCCATAATTGCGGTATAAATTGTTTCCTGAATATCGGGAGTAATCAAAGGCAATCTATCCCAAGTCGCCCAAACATAATGGACATACAACTGCGTAAAATTTTCTCTCATCTGCCTTACGATATATTAAACATAACGCCGTCCCAATGAATAATACCAAATCCCTGTCTCCACCTCTCCTAATTCCTCCTCTAATTCCTCCTCTAATTCCTCAGTCGGCGTAGGCCGACTTCGTTCGTGTAGCCGCGGTTTCAACCGCCTGGTTTCAACCGCCCTGGTTTCAACCGCCCGGCTTCAACCGCCCCGGCTTCTTCGTGTGTGCTCGCGGCTTCAACCGCCGAGGGATTTATACCCAATAAAATAAGATTATGACCGAACCACCGCAAATTACAAATCCCAGCATCACACTCTATCCTTTCCACCTGCGAAATGATGGAGACGAAGGCTACCAACAACCAGCCCAAAATGCCGCACATCTCTGGAATAACCTAGCCGATAATGTCGGCAATAAATTCAATTTCCCCGAACTCAAATCTCTCCGAGATAAACTAATCTGCTACCAAAACGGACAGTATCACCCAGCAGCAGAAAATAACAGTGCCGACCAACAAGTTTTACTATCCGATGACAAAACTCTCAGATTTCAAGCGCTAACTCACCCGAATAACCTCAAACTTAAAGGCTCGATCGCGGCGAGACGAATTCACGATACCTACACCGCTGACTTAACTTTTTATTATCAAAATGCCACCATCCCCGTAACCGATTTAAAACAATTTAATCCCGACAATTGCCTGCTGCCAAATCAAATACAAGCATCTTTGGGACAAACATTATTATTGTATGCAGAACCAGAGGGAACTTACGATGATAATGCTTATCGCGAACTTGCGGGCGAGTGCGTCCGTGCTTTTGTCGCCAACGAAATTGCAGCTAGACTCAACTTAACTGCTAAAGGGAAATTATTCGGAAGTCCGATTTTTGAATATGACAATTCTGCTAAAAAATGTCATATTTTAGTTTGGTTGAAACAGCATCCTCAAACCTTGGATTTGGCAACAGCAAACTTTAACTATTATTTGATAAATTTACTGTGCTACCGCAGCAAAGTTTTATTCGCGTTCGATCGAGCAAAAGAAAGCTATCGCCTCGGACAGCAAATCGCCCGCGAGTTAGAAACAAAACTGCCCGAATTTACTGAAATTGAAACGGAACTAAATCGCGAAGCTAAACTCGCGAATTTAAAGAGTTTGTTGGCTGCAATTCGCCCCTTAGTATTTGATTATGTTAAGGAATTGCGGTATTTGCAAGAATTTAGCAATACTCTAGAAATTAATGCGGTAAATTATGGGGAAATTTATGCTAGAATTAAACGAATGTCTGTGGCGGGGGACAATCTCGAGTTTTTGCGCAAGTTTCGGATTTTGTGCGATCGCAAGTATCAAAGTCAAATTCAAAAATACTTAAATTACCTGGTTGCGAACCAAGATTTATTCCAACAAGCAATTTCGACAATTCGCGGCATGGTAGAAATCGAACAAGCCGAATTGAGTAGGGAACAAGGAGAAAGAGAACGCCAGCGCGATCGAGATCGAATAGCATTATACCAGCAACAGGAAGCCGAACAGAAACAGCGCGATGAATTGCAAAGGACGATCGACAAGGAAAACGAAAAAAAAGAGAAAAAGCGCGATCGACAGCTTGAGAATACCATATTTTTTGTCGCAACGGCGATCGGAAGCGGACAAATATTTTCCGCCGCCTATTCTGAAATTGAAGACAAAAAAATTCAATGGACGCCTGATTTTTCTCTACCGCTTCATCCCTTCACCGCCACAATAATTTGGAGTTTGCTTTTCGGCGTGGGATTCGGCTTGCTGATCTTGATGATCCTGCGATCGGTCAGAAAAATTTTTACCGACTAATACTTAAAACCCCCTCTTAACTCGTCTAAAGTTTGTGTCAGCGGCGGAATGTTCGAGTCACGATCGAGCTGCGCTTCGCTCCGATCGCCCAACTTCTGCAGTTCAAGAATGGCTGCTATATCTTCAGGTGAAGCCTGCGTGATATTTTTCATAATTTCCGATCGCGACTCTCAACCCTCAACTCTCAACTATCCATCCGGCCTCTCCTCTGCATCTTCTGCAGTTAAATCGATCTTTTTCCGAGGAGCATCAACCTTTTTCCGGGAACGTTCCGCCGCAGCTTGTTGCAACATTTTCACCCGTTCCGGATCGGCATCCGATCGCCAAAACAATCGATGGTCTTTAATTTTGACGCAATTTTCGGCCAAACACTTCAAAAACTCCCGATACTTCTTCACCGGACACCGATCGAGCAATCCTAACTTTTCCTCCTGTCGCGTCAACCGGGCAAACTTTTGATAATGCGGGTAACTCTCAGTGACAAAAGCTTCCTTCCTCACTAAAATCGGCGGATTGTACGCATCAGCAAAATCTTGATAGCTGACAGAAAGGTCGCGCAAATCGATGTGCATCACCGTGTGCAGTACGGGATGCGGGTTGGTGTCAAAATCGGGATAAAATAAATAGGAAATTTGCGGTTTGCGGGCGTGAAATTTGATAATTGTCGCGCCGTCCAACCGCCCGATCGTCCTGTTAGC
>JBOFTL010001272.1:0-9027 GCA_051652045.1 Microcoleus sp.
TGGGTAATGGTTATGCCATTACGGCGACAATTGGACGGCGAGAAGTCATGGAAGCAGCTCAAAGTACATTTATTAGCAGTACGTTTTGGACAGAGCGGATTGGACCAACAGCGGGACTTAAGACGCTAGAAGTAATGGAGCAAACTCGCTCTTGGGAAAAAATTACTGAGACTGGAAAAACTATTGAGGAAGGATGGCGCAAGCTGGCTAATAAATATCGTCTCAACATACAAATTTATGGTTTACCTGCTTTGATTTGCTTCTCTTTTCCCAGTTCCAAGATGTTGGAATATAAAACATTGATTACTCAAGAAATGTTGAATAAGGGATATTTGGCAGCTACCAGTGTCTATGTCTGTACGGAGCATAAATCTGACGTTTTAGAGAATTATTTTGAAGCTCTCGATCCGGTGTTTGATGCGATCGCAGAATGCGAAGCCGGTCGAGATGTTAAAACTCTTCTGAAAAGTCCGGTCTGTCATAGTGGGTTTAAGCGGTTAAATTGAATGTTGTTTTCAAGAGGCAGATATTATTGTTGTGAAAGTAGCGATTCGAGTCGATTCATCAGAGCACATCGGGACTGGGCATTTGGTACGCTGTCTGACACTGGCGAAGGAGTTGCGCCACCAGGGTGCTCAAGTGCAATTTATCTGTCGCTATCTCCCCGGGCATTTAATTCACTTGCTTTCAAGTGCAGAGTTTCCGGTAACGGTTTTGCCTGCGCCGAAGTCAGGGAGGAATTCCGACGACGATTATGCTGCTTGGTTGGGTGTTTCCCAGAATACCGATGCAGCTCAAAGCTTTCAAGCTTTGGCAGGAGAGCGCCCAGACTGGCTGATTGTAGATCATTACGGACTCGATCGCGTTTGGGAACAGCAATTACGCCCTCATGTCGAGCGACTGTTTGCGATCGATGATTTGGCTAACCGTCCTCACGATTGTGATGGGTTGCTGGATCAAAACGAAAGTGCTATGGGAGAAGCTCGCTATGAGGGGCTAGTTCCGATGGACTGTCGGTTGTTGGTCGGCGCTCGTTATGCGCTGCTACGTCCTGAATATGCCACCTACCGACAGGCTCAGCCTCCTCGCACGGGAGATGTGCGACGGGTGTTCGTGTTTTTTGGTGGCACAGATCCTCAGAATATGACCGGAAAAGCGTTGTCGGCACTATCTAGTCCTGAGTTTGAAGCACTAATAGTGGATGTAGTGGTGGGCGCGACGAACCCTAATCGAGCTGAATTGGAGCAACAAGCTGCGGGGCGATCGCGCATAATGCTACATTATTACCGTTCGCATTTAGCAGATCTGATGGCTCAGGCGGATTTAGCAGTGGGTGCAGGGGGAACGACCACATGGGAACGCTGTTGTTTGGGTTTGCCGACACTGGTAGTTAGTGTGGCGAAGAATCAGGTTTCGGCTTGTCAGGAACTCGATCGAATGGGAGTGATTGTTTATACTGGCTCCATGATGTCTGTTGATGCAGCTAAACTTAATTACGCGGTAGCTCAGCTAATCAAAACTAAAGAAAAGTTGGTAGCGCTAGCAAAAAGAGGGCAAATTTTAGTAGATGGATTAGGAACAAAACGAGTGTCAAGCTTTTTATTTGAAAGGAGTTAAAGACTGTGATCTCTGTTAAAGCTACAGGTGAAGATCAACTTTCGCTGCCAGAACAGTCAATAGGAATATCTGGAGCAAATTTATACTTGACTGATATCAAAGAAACACATCTCGATCTGATATATAAATGGAAAAATGATTTTGAACTTAATGATTTAGTCATTGCACCTCCTTTTCCCGTAAGTGAATTAGCAGTTAAACAATGGCTGCAAGACAATCAAAAAGATCGAAATCAAGTATTATTTGGTGTATTTTGTCATGACTCTCATCAATTCATTGGTATTGCTAGGCTAATGTTCATTGACTGGATCAGTCGCACCGCCGACGTGGGTTTATACATAGGGGAGCGAACATATCGAGGAAAAGGATTGGGCGCAGAAATTGTTCATATGATATTAAGCTATGGGTTTGAGCGTTTGAACCTTCGGAAACTTTCGCTGCGTGTTTTGGAATCAAATATACCTGCTGTCAAATGTTATGAGTCCTGTGGATTTACTCGCGAAGGATGCCTAGTAAATCATTACTGGATAGATGGTGACTACAAAAACGGTGTACTAATGTCCATTTTTAATGACAAATTTCAATCTCGACAGAAGGAGTCAATAGAATGAGATGCGCGATTATGCAACCTACTTATTTACCCTGGTCAGGCTATTTCAATCTAATTACAAGTGTCGATTATTTCTATTACTTAGACGATGCTCAATATGAACGTGGCACTTGGCATAATCGAAATCGAATTTTGTTGGGAGGAAAGCCACATTGGCTGACTGTTCCAGTCACACGCAAGTTTCTCGGACAGCAATTATATGAAGTTTTATTAGATTCAAAGCAAGCTAATTGGCGGAGAAAGCATTCGGATTCTATAAGACATGCCTATGGTCGCTGTCCTTACATGAAAGACTTAAGTGAAATTATCGATATTATTGAATATGGAAGTCAGATTACTCTAGCAGATGTTAACATCGCTATAATTGAGAAGATTTGCGTAATTCTTGATATTGAGACTGTGAGATATCGTTCCAGTAAATATCAGGTCGATTTACCCCGTAGCGAAAAACTGGTTGAACTATGTCGTAGAGTAGGTTGTAATGAATATCTGTCTCCATTAGGAGCGAAAGAATATTTGCTAAACGATAATTTTGAACAATTATCTGAAGTATGCTTAATTTTCCAAAATTTTCATCCTACTTCTTACCCGCAACATAAGGTGACTGAGTTTATCAGTCATCTCTCTATTTTAGATGTAATTGCAAATCTAGGTATACGAGGAGCAAAAGACTATATTGGAAAACAAACCTAGGAGTAATTTGATGAAAGTTACATTAATTGCTGATTCATGTTTTCTGTTTGAATACAAAGGAGTTCGGATTCTGACCGATCCTTGGATTGGTACACCTGCATATGATGGAGCATGGCTACAGTTTCCTCAACCGAGGATAAATGCCAAAGAAGTCGGGCGTTTAGACTATATTTTTATTTCACACATTCATGAAGATCATTGCGATCTGCAAACATTACTCTATCTCGATCGCAGTGCCAAAATCGTATTGATGGATCGTCAGCCAAACTTGGTTGAAAATTTCCTGCATTATCATAATCTGTCTTTTGGAGAAGTGATTAAGTTGCGCCCGCGACAGTTATGGGAAGTTACACCAGGTTTATTTTTTGAAGTAGTAGAAGCCGATCCAGCTCATGCTCTCAATCATCTAATTGATTCTTCACTAATTATTCATTTTGATGGTAAGGCAATTTATTTTGCTAACGATAATCCGCCCTATCCAGAACTAGATGACTACCTCTCCCGTTACCAATTCGATCTAGCTTTACTTCCACCAGTAGGAGGCTCTGGCTATCCTGCATGTTATGATAATTTGACTGACATAGAAAAGTTAGAAAAAGCCGATCGAATTCGCAATCGCTATCATGCTGAAATGCTGGATTGCCTGCGTAGGCTTAAACCACGTCTATTCTGCTCCGTTGCAAACAGTCATGTGCTGGCTGGTAAATCTGCTTTACTTAATGATTTTATGGCTTGGCCTCGGAGTGCTGCTTCAGTGTATCGTTACATAGCAGACCACCGTCAGGCAGGAGATGAATTTCGTCCAGTGTTGTTACTCCCAGGTGACACCATCTCATTGGAAACGGAAGTTGGTGTAGAAGATGCAGTGGCAGTCAATTTTTATAATGATGAAATTGAGCGCGCGGCATTTATTCATGAGAAAGCAAAAGATACCCATCATAACTTTGAGGTAATTCAGCTTAATCCTAGCATTTCCTTTCCGCACCTGTTTGCTTTGGCACACGATCGACTGAAGAGCTACCTGTCTCGAAATAGTCTGGATATACCCTGGAAATACTTCTTTGCTTACGATCGGGAAAAATATGCTAGCGTTAGCCTGTCACCACCCTATACTTTAGATATCAATGTCTTGCCTTGTGAAAATAATAGACTTATAGTGCGTTGCGATCCGCGTTTGCTTTTCCTGCTTTTGACAGGGGGGTTTTCATGGAACATTGCTGACGCCAGTGGCTTCCTTAGCTATAACAGATGTCCAGATGAATACATCTTTGAGATGTATATTGCAATTAACTATTTCCGTATTTAGTAGAATGAGAAGGCAACAATGGAAATCAATAATAAATATCAGCTAATCAAAGATCCTGAGTACGGTTTTTTACGCATAAACCCCGTGCCAACAGAATCTGAAGTAGAGCGTTTCTATTTGGATGAGTTTTACTCAGGTGAATACAGCAAATTTAATGATTCAGACCTTTCTGTTCAACAGAAGGATAGGGAGTTTTTTCATCTTCGTTGGCAATTTATTCACGACCAATGCTCTGATATTCTTGGCTCATTGCTTGGAAAAAAACTTTTAGACATTGGATGTGGCTACTGCCAAGCACTGCTTTACTTTCGCGATCGAGGTTTGTCTGTATATGGCATTGAACCTTCTCGTGAGGGCTATGAGTATGGATTGAGTCAAGGCATCAAAATGGTACAAAGAGGAATAGAGGGCAATGATACTAAAGCATTTGATGAGCGCTTTGATATCATTACTCTACTCAATGTGCTAGAACATCTAAGAAACCCTGCTAAGGCTCTCAGGCGTATCCGATCGGACTATCTCACAAAAGATGGAGTCCTGGTCATTGATGTTCCCAATGAATTCAATGACTTTCAAACCAGCGCTCGATCTGAACACAGCTTGAAGGAGTGGTGGGTATGTCCACCCAATCACTTGAACTATTTTTCGCCAACCTCGCTCAAAGCATTATTGCAATCCTGTGGTTATCAAGTAGTACATATGGAAGCATCTTTTCCACTAGAAATTTTTCTATTGTGGGGTGATATATATGTAGGGAATGGAGTTTTGGGTTCTGAATGCCATCAGAAACGTGTTCGTTTTGAGCAAGTCCTAGTTAAACATGGAAAGCTCGACAAATTACGTGCTTTTTATGCGGCATTGGCTGATTTAGAACTAGGCAGGCAAATCACTGTTTATGCTGTGCCTTTAAAAAATAGCGAGGTTTGAATGATTCAGATTGTAGATTGTCAAATAGGGAGCCAGCATTCACCTTTTATCATTGCTGAGATGTCTGGCAACCACAACCAGTCCCTCGATCGCGCTTTAGCAATTGTCGAAGCAGCAGCCAAAGCAGGAGTTCATGCCTTAAAACTTCAGACATACACTGCTGACACCATGACACTCGATTTAGAGGAGGGGGAGTTCTTTATTGACGATCCCAACTCTCTTTGGCAAGGCAACTCACTTCACAAACTCTACCAACAAGCCTACACACCCTGGGAATGGCACGAGCCAATTTTTAAACGCTGTAGGGAACTGGGATTAATTGGCTTCAGTACACCTTTTGATGCCACTGCCGTTGACTTCCTCGAATCTCTAAACGTCCCCTGCTACAAAATAGCTTCTTTCGAGAATACCGATCTGCCCCTGATCCGCAAAGTGGCCAGCACTTGCAAGCCGATGATTATTTCCACCGGCATGGCCGCAGTCGCGGAACTTGATGAGACAGTTCGCACTGCCCGAGAAGGGGGGTGTCAAGATCTGATTTTGCTCAAATGCACCAGCACTTACCCCGCCAGCCCCGCAAACAGTAACCTCCTGACTCTTCCCCACCTGCGGGAACTCTTTGGAGTTGAAGTCGGTCTGTCCGACCATACAATGGGAATTGGAGTTGCAGTGGGTAGTGTTACTTTGGGTGCTACAGTTATTGAAAAGCACTTTACCTTAAGGCGTGCTGATGGAGGTGTAGATTCAGTTTTCTCTATGGAACCGGAGGAAATGTCTCAGTTAGTTATAGAGGCTGAAAGAGCTTGGCAAGCTTTAGGCAAAATCCACTATGGACGAACTGATGCTGAGAAGGCTTCTTTGGCGTATAGACGTTCCTTGTATGTTGCAAAAGACATGAAATCTGGAGATATCTTTACACCAGAAAATCTAAGAACTGTACGTCCCGGATTGGGATTACCACCTAAATATTATGATGTTTTGCTTGGCCAAGCTGTCAATCAAAATATTCAAAAGGGTACACCTGTAAAGTGGGAGCAGCTCAAATATCCAAATTTATCAAGTTAAAACACAATAGTAAAAGTTAACAGTTAAGATAGCGATATGGAAATCAGCAAGTTAGGTGTAAATAGATATTACGGTCATGCCGATATTATAAAAAATTACTGTGGCTATTCCGAAGAATTGCCTTTGCCATTAGTGATTCAGCATGGAGGCTCGGCATACTACGATCTTTGGGAAATAACTGACGAGTATTTATTTGACTATTGGGTGTGGGATGAAGAAGTTAAGGAAATGAATCTCAAGAATCACCATCTTCCGCCCCAGACCATTCATGTTTTAGGTGCCCCTTTTATTTATTTAGCTGATGAAGTTAAAGCATCACTATCAGATGTTGAAAGACATGGAACAATTGCATTTCCCAATCATTCATCTCCTTGCACTCCAGCAATAGAAAGTTTTCAGGAGTACGCCAAACAACTGAAAGAATTACCAGATAAGTTTCATCCTATATCTGTTTGTTTGCATCCCTATGATATATCTCAAGGTTTACAGATACCTTTTCAAGAACAAGGATTTACAGTTATATCATGTGTTCCCGAGGTAATTACATATTATCAAGATATATTGAATAATAAAAATTTATTTTGGCATTTATATCAACAGTCTTATACACCCTCTTACTTGACTAATTTTATTAATTATTGTAGTAGCAAAAAGTATGCTACTGCTAACTTTTGGACTACACCCGCCTTATATTCGATTTATCTAGGTCTTCAGTTTTTTTTATATGGCAACAGAACGAAATATGAAAAAGGAGAGTATCTTAGTTCCTTCTCAGAAGAGATGGAATATTACAAAAGAATTGAAGATATTTTAGAACTCAAAAATGAGACTCAAGTTGCGGAGGTTCAAAAGCAATGGGAGATGGCCTCTTCCAAATTGGGAATCAAGCACAAAATGGGAAAGAGTGAATTGTATTATTATTTAACAAATTTATACAAATCACGTTCTTATGTAGAAGGGTTGAGACAAAAATTCGTTCTTCTTGAGGAAACTCAAGCACAATTTCAAGCGTTACAAGTTCAACTTCAGGCATCTAATGTTAAAATTGAAGAGCTTAACACAATAGTTAATGAATGTAAAATCCAAAAAGATACTTGGCATCGGAAAATCTATCGAATTCAATTATTGAAAGAAATATTTCAATTTTTAATAAAAAAAACTCAAGCGCAATTTAAAAATTATACCCCCTGCTTGAACACCGATGAAAGTTTTCAACCCGATCTACAAAGGATTGACTCAGATCTAGACTCTTTTAATGAAGCCTTCGATTTAGAACTACTACTCAGTCACAAGAAAGCTTTAGAACTAGATCCAACTAATCCTTTAGCATATCATCAGTTAGGCAAAGTCTTGATCGAGTTTGGTTTTTTAGAAGAAGGGATATTGTGTTGCGATATTGCTATCTCATTAGATGATAATATGGATGTTATTGTTTATTCGGATTTGGCTGAGGAAATGGCGAAAAGAGGCTATTTAGAAAAAGCAATAATTTGCTATCGACGTGCAGTCAATCTAAAATTAGATAAAAACAATCAATTAACTGCCAATGAATTGAACACAGGATAAGCAGATATTACATCGAGTTACCCAATTTAAAAGTGACCTGCTTTCGGTAGATGATTACTTACCTTGAGAATATAGAAATTTAGATCGATTCTTGCTGGCGAAGATTGCTTACTTGTCAGTGTAAAATCAGTGAGTACAGTTATAAGCTAATAGCCGTAAACTAAACTTAGGGAGGATGTATAGATATGATGGAAATGGCATTTACAGGAGAAAGATACGTTCCTACAGTGCAAGGTCGTATTAGGTACGAACATTTACATCGCTATGCTTCAGCACTAGAACTTGTTAGAGGTAAATCAGTTCTTGACATAGCCTCCGGAGAAGGATATGGAAGTGCTTATTTATCTCAAGTTGCTAACTCTGTTGTGGGCGTTGATATTGATAGAGAATGTATTAAATATTCTCAAAAAAAATACGGCAGTATTTCCAATTTGGAATTTGTTGTCGGTTCTTGTGATGCCATTCCTCTGGGGAGTGAATCTATTGAGATAGTAACATCCTTTGAAACGATCGAGCATCACGATCGGCATAATGAAATGATGCGAGAAATCAAACGGGTGTTGAAGCCAGGGGGGGTGTTAGTGATTTCCGCTCCCAATCGTTTGACCTATTCCGAAAATCCCCAGTCTGCCTCTGCAAACCCTAACAATCAGTTTCATGTAAATGAACCCTATGAATATCAGTTTATAAGTTTGCTCAGCCGTTATTTTAAAAATGTTAAACTATACGGACAAAGATTAGCAATAGGTTCTTTTCTGTTTCCCTTGTTAGCAAAAAATAATTTATCCTCAAATATTGCCTCTTATACAAGTAAAAAGAATGGCTTAAAAAAAGAATTCTGTCCTTTACAGGAACCGATTTATTTTGTTGCAGTATGTTCGGATGAAATAAGCAATACGCAAAATATTTTAGATTCGATTTTTATTGATGAGCAAGACGATGTTCTCAAAGAAATTGAAGAAAGTGCAAAAGAGATGCAAGAGCAATTAACTCAAGCAAAGTCTGATTTAGAGTTGAATGATATCAGATTATCAGACTTACAAACAGAGATTTATCAACTTCAAGCATTGTTATCTAATTTTCAGTCTCAACTGCACCAAACCGAGACATTGTTGGAAGAGTCTCAGTCTCAACTGCACCAAACCGAGACATTGTTGGAAGAGTCTCAGTCTCAACTGCATCAAACCGAGACATTGTTGGAAGAGTCTCAGTCTCAACTGCATCAAACCGAGACAGTGTTGGA
>JBOFTL010001273.1:0-5406 GCA_051652045.1 Microcoleus sp.
ATGGGGTTCGGTATCAAACAGGTTCAATCCATTGTTAAAGCTCAGGTTAAAGACGATCGATCGCAACCAATAGTTGTACTTTATTGTGCCAGAGGAGGGCGCTCGGTTAAAGCATACCAACAGTTAGAAAAAATTGCCCGACATTTCCCAGAAACTCAGGGAAATAAGACTAAGAAAATTCAGGGTATTAACCTAAATTTTGTTGTCCTTTCCGGCGGTATTAAAGCGTGGCGGCAAGCAGTTACCGCTCAAAAAGATGCTCAGATCTTAGCCCCAATTACTTTATCAGAGAAAGCAACTATTAACAGTAATTAGTTGAGCATAACTTAGGGCGATCGGGTTGCCGATGCGGTAGCCCGATCCAAATTTCAGAACAAAATTAACAGATTGTAGCTTGTAGTAAATTGTAGGTTGGGTTGAGGCACGAAACCCAACACCGAAGATCGAAGCGCTGATAAGGAATATTTGCCCGATCGACTCCGATCGCCTTAATTTAATTTTTTTGATTAATTATGAATTTTAATAAAAAAGTAGCGCGGATTTTCCAGAAAGAGGCTATGCTACTAAACAATCTGTTTTTGACAGCAATATCTAACTAAAAATGTATGCACCGCATTATGCGCCAGAAGATTAACGCGATCGGCGTCACTTTACTTATCTCTTTATTTGGGCCTCTACTGCCTTTTACCTCTCGTCTCGAACCTCTGGTAGCACAGGCAAAAAGTCCTCAACAATTGGCAAATGAAGCGGAAACATGGCAGGAATTCATCTCCGAGCGAGGTGGCTTCAGTGTTTTAATGCCGGGAAAACCAACTGAGACAATAGAACCTGTAAACCCTCAAAAGAATTCAGGTGAGTACAATCATTTTTCACTACAAACGCAAAATGGAAGTCTCAACTACTACATTGCCTATACAGATTTTCTCGATGTTAGCAATTCGTTAAATGTCACTCAAATTAATGAGATGTTTAATGTCGCACGAGATGCAGCAATCAAAGGGGGTAGGCTAGTCAAAGAAAGTAATCTGAAACTCAATGAATACCAGGGTAGAGAAATTGAGGTAGAAAGTTCTGACGGTTGGCGGATTAAATCCAGGATGTACTGGGTGTATCCGCGCTTGTATGTATTAATAGTGCGGACAAATACAAAAACTTTGCCACCAGCAAGCGATCGCTTTTTAAATTCTTTCAGATTGCTAAAAACTCAGGCTCAAAAAAGTTCGCCAAGTTTGCCAGAGAGAAAAACAAATATTAGTCCCAAAGATGAGGCGGCTAGGCTTTACCAAGAGGGTTCGGATTTGTATGGTCAAAATCGATTTCAAGAAGCGATCGAAAAGTTACAACAAGCTTGGGAAATAGCCAAAAAAAGCGGCGATCGCGAGTACGAAACCTTGGTGCTTTCTCGCTTGGGAAGAAGTTACCATCACTTGAAACAGTACGATAAAGCCTTGGAGATTTACCAGCAAACTTTAGTTATTGTTCGATCCCTAGGCATTCGGCAGGTAGAAGGCATCATGCTTGACTACATCGGCTCGATTTATAACGCTCAGGGGCAGTATCAAAAAGCGATGGATTTTCACGAGCAAGCATTGACTATTTTCAAGGAAACTGTCAACCTGCGCAGCCAAGCAATAGTTATGTCAAATATGGGGGAAGTTTTTGCAAATCTCAATCAAACGCAAAAAGCACTGGAATCACTAGAAAAATCTTTATCAATCTTTCTTCAAATCGGGGATAAAGAAAACGCTCGCATTACCGTTCAGCAAATTCAGAGGTTGCAACAAAAGAAATAAAGTAACAAAAGTACGATCGAAAACGATGGAGGTAAAAAGCAAAAAAAACACCCGACAATATTTATTTGTTATACCAATTTCATAAAGTAGTGCTACATATCTCCCCCCCAACCGGCGCAAGCACGGGGGCACTGACCCTACGAAAGGGGGGCTTTGAACTCCATCTATAGCAGGACTTTATGAAAATGGTATTAGAGCTAGATTTTCAGCCTTTTTAAAAACCCTGTTTCTTTAGTATGACGGCTTAATCTAACGGCGTAAGTCCTGTTAATCCGAGCGTTTTAATCGATCCTCACGACTCGTGCCTCTATCTATAGTAATAACAATCTATAGTAATAACAATTATCTTGGCAAACCTGCTAACATCGCAGCCGTCGATATATCAAGATCCCTAGTATTTGAAACTACCAAAATTTTATTTAACCAATATTTTTATGCAAAAATAACACTTACAACGGGCGATCGCGCGATCGAAAAATACTCCTAAAGATAAGTGCGGAAATCGAAGATAAGTCGTAGCTTAGAAACTATTGACATTGCGGTGTAGCTTGGCACAGGAAAAAAATCCAGGAAACGGGAATAAACTTTACTCCTCAGCTTCCTTCTTGCGTCACAAATGCTAAAAAAAGTTGCACGTTGTGCTGTCAATTTGATAGTGCAGTTTTGGAAGGTAAAGAGATGACCGGACTCTACAAAGTAAAAGCAAGCACGCTCGTGAAATCTTCTAAATTGTGGAAAGTTTTTTTAGCTAGCGCTTGTACTTTAAGTTTAGCAGCGGTTTCCTTACCTGTGCCTGCTTCTGCCCCGCCCTCCGGTAGCTTAAAAACTTAGAAGGTAATCAAATCATGAAATCACTCGCTTACAAAAGTCTGTTCCAAAAATTAGCTGTTTTTAGCGGCATCGCAGGCATTAGTTCTTTAATAGCCGCGCCGGGAATAGCCCAAATCAATCGCAATTCTAGCAGCTTCCCATCGGGCGATCGAGTTTTAGAACTCGCTCAAAGTCCTTCCGACCCTTCCGAGTCTCCTGCTATTAATCCTAACAACAACAACAACAATCCCGGCCGTTCTCCCAACAATCCAGCAGGTGAGGATTCAACCAATTCTCTAAGCAGTACAGACAGAAACTTTGTCCTCCGGGCTGCTCAAAGTAATATGTTGGAAATAGAACTCGGCAAGTTAGCCGTGCAGCGAGGTGCTAGCGATGCTGTCAAACAGCACGGGCAACAAATGGTTGAAGAACACTCGCAGGCCAATCAAGAATTGATGCAGTTAGCACAACAAAAAAACGTGGAATTGTCGCCAACTGAAATGAGCGAAATGAGCCAGCGGAGTACAGCCTTAATGCAGCGACTTTCGGGGCTTTCGGGTGCCAGTTTTGATGCAGCTTACAAGCAAGCAATGCTAGAGAGTCACAATCAAGCTATTGCTTTGTTTCAAAATCAATCTCGGCAGGGACAAGATCCGGAATTGAAAGCTTGGGCAGCTAAGATGTTACCCAACCTTCAAGCCCATTTGCAAATGGTTAACCGGATGGCGGGAAATACGCCCCAGCAGCAATCTAACTAAATCCGGCTTCTTACCTGCTTTATCATATGGTATGGTAGGAAACTCGAATTTGTATAATATTCTGTCCGATCGATCGACCGGACAGGATATTAGGTACGGGGTTCAGAAACCAAGTTTTTTACAAAAATAAAAATTACCGATTTAAGCGATCTTGAGAAAGAGTCCGATCGCCGCTTAGCTAATCTTCAGTTTCCACAAAAACTGTAACCGCCGCTACAGCAATTAACATCTCATCATTTTTATCATTTAAAGAAGCGATCGCCCTACCTTCAACAACCATGCCCCCTGCTTCCACAATCAAAGTTTTGCGACCGAAAGGAAGTACCGCCAATACCTCATCCGATCGCACTTCTTCAGGATAAGGAACGGCAACTTTTACCTCTACAATCATCTGGTTCGGGTCGCTCAAACCCGCCACTTCCCAAATACCCAACAAAGCATTATTGGCGATCGCATTTCGCACTGCCCTGGCACAAGCAACAGTCGGTTCCTGGCCGTGCTGGTCTATACCCATTCCCATTTCAATGATGAAACATCTACGCGCCACAGTTACTCCTTAGTTCATTTTTTATTTGAATTAGATATCTATTTTACCAAAAAACTCGCGAACTAAACCAATAATTAAGTAGGTAAGCGCGAATAAACCGAGCCCTTTAGCAAAGTATGAAGTCGATAAAAACGCAAGCGAATTGCTTTCCTACGGATCGCTGGGCTAACGCTTCACTGCGTTTCGCTCGCAATGACACAACTATGAATTTTCGCACCGACTTACTTAAACACAAATAATGCAACAGTAAATCAAATTTTTAATTGTAAAAAATCACTTATTTTCAATCTCGAATTTCAAATTTTAAATTTCAAATCGTACTACTTGTAGGAAATCTGTTATGCTCAATCTCAAATCTCCAATCGTATTACTGGGTTATTCTCAATCTAAAATCTACAATCTAAAATCGTATAGCTTATGGTAATATAATCAAATTCACCTTTTCCTGCGGATTGCAAAACGCATCGCCAGTTTGAATCATGGATAGTTTTCTGCCGATAGCCTACTTTCAAAACCAATTTTTGCCATTTAGCGAAGCCAACATTTCCATCGCCACCCACGCACTGCACTACGGAACCGGAGTTTTAGGCGGATTGCGGGGCATACCGGACCCCGAAAATCCCGATCGCATCTTACTATTTAGATTGGACAGGCACTGCCAAAGATTGAGTCAAAGTGCCAGCTTCCTGCACAGCGATTTTCCCGCTGACAAAATTCAACACATCATCGTGGATTTTGTCAAGAAAAATCGACCATCAAAATCATTTTACATTCGCCCATTTATCTACACATCGAGTTTGGGAATTGCGCCCCGATTGCACAATGTAGAAACCGATTTCTTTGTTTACGGATTGGAACTTTCCGACTATTTGCCCAAGGAAGGAGTCAACTGCAGAATTAGTTCTTGGTACCGCCAAGAAGATCGCAGCTTGCCCTTGAGAGGTAAAATCAGCGGTGCTTACATTACATCAGCACTAGCAAAAACCGAAGCAGTACAATCCGGCTTTGACGAAGCAATTATGATGAATTCCCAAGGAAAAGTCAGCGAAGCTTCTGGGATGAATATATTTGTTGTCAGAAACGGTCAATTATTTACACCAGGTTTCGAGCAAGATATTCTCGAAGGGATTACCAGAGATAGTGTAATAACCGTTGCCAGAAACTTAGGACTTAAAGTCACAGAAAGGGCGATCGACAAATCAGAACTATTTATTGCGGATGAAATTTTCCTGTGCGGAACTGCTGCTAAAGTAACGCCAATTAACCGCATAGAAAACTATTACTTGCCCAAGGATAGACCCATCACGGAAAAAGTATTGCACAAACTCACAGAAATCATCGAAAATCGGGATAGCAATTATCAAGACTGGGTATTTTCGATCGACCTCAATTAACAGCTTGCGATGGGTTCATAACAAGGTTCGTAGTAAGGACTTCAGTCCTTCTTTTCGCTGTTTTTACTTTACAGTTGAAGTCTCGCAAGCATAAATTCGGTACA
>JBOFTL010001274.1:0-7961 GCA_051652045.1 Microcoleus sp.
TGAACAACGGCTGCATTTGCTGTACGGTGCGCGGTGACTTAATTCGGATTATCGGCAACTTAATGAAACGGCGCGATAAATTCGACCACCTCGTTATAGAAACCACGGGCGTAGCAGACCCCGCACCAGTAATTCAAACATTTTTTGTAGACGAAGATATGCGGGACAAAATGCTGCTGGATGCAGTTGTTACCGTAGTCGATGCCAAGCACATCTGGCAACACTGGGATGCCGACGAAGCTCAAGAACAAATTGCCTTTGCCGATGTAGTTTTGCTCAATAAAACAGATTTAGTTACTCCCGAAGAATTGGCAGGACTAGAAACTCGGATTCGCGGCATGAATGCAATGGCAAAAATCTACCACACCCGCAATGCTGAATTAGCAATGGATGCTTTGTTGGGAGTTAAAGCCTTCGATTTGAACCGCGCTTTAGAAATCGAACCCGACTTTTTGGGAGAACACGATCACGAACACGACGCAACTGTTACGTCAGTAGCAATAGTCGAATCCGGCGCGATCGACGGTAACAAATTCAGCGATTGGATCGGCGAATTGCTGCGGACACAAGGACCGGATATTTTTCGGACGAAAGGCATTTTAAATATCGCTGGAGAAGACCGGAGATTTGTATTTCAAGGAGTGCATATGCTGTTTGACGGCAAGCCCGATCGACCTTGGAAACCTACCGAAACTCCGAAAAATGAACTCGTATTCATCGGTCGCAATTTAAATGGTTCTCAATTAACCGAAGATTTCCGCAAGTGTCTGGTTTAACTGATATTTTGCGGCATTTTTCAAAACAGGCTTTCTGGCCTGTTCCGCGATGTGGTTATGTAGTTGCGCTTTAGCGCTCTTTAATACCAGTTCTCTAAAAGTCTGCTACAATCCTTGACCCCCCCTAACCCCCCCTTATAAAGGGGGGGGACAAGAACACTGTTGCATTCTTTTTTAAAATTGGTATAAGTCTGTAAAATAGGGACAAACAACCGACGAAGATCTCCTTAAGAAGGGGGGGACCGGAAGCACTCTTTAAGTCCCCCTTCTTAAGAGGGATTTAGGGGGCTCTGGACTCAGGTAAAAACGAGATGTATCAAGACTTTCAGGCGATTGTTGACACGAATAGTCCCGCCCCGTGCCGGCCCTTTTCCTTAGCTGTAATCTGACAAATTGATTTTTTCAATCATACAGTTGTAGATTTGAGTGTCACTCAAATGAGCTAACACAAATGAACTAACACAAATGAGTTAACACAAAAAAGCGACTGGCAACACACTATTGAAGGAGGTTACAAATTAGACATCTCCAAAAAAACTGTTGTGAACGAGCAAGATGCCTGTTCCACAGTAATTATCGGAGAAGTCTATTACTTAAGTACACCGAGGAACTAATCATGGCAACAATTACTGGCGCAAATCTAACTTTAAGTCTGCCTTTTGACGACATCGTAGACGGACAACGAAAGGTAACTATTACGGTGAAATATAATGCAGTTTTTACCGAATGCGAACGGACTTTATCGCCTAATTTGAAATTTCAGGAAAATATCCAAATTGTGGGAGTAGATTTGATACCTCCTACTGAACAATTTCTCATGAACATCTTCCCAGTCCAAGACATTCCAGTGACAACAGGTTCAGGTCCGCTGACAGTTCTACGTGTCCGTACTGCTCTGGCTCTCAGGAGTTTGCTTCAGGAAGATCCTTCTTTATTCAATGATGATGAGATCCGCTGTAAGATTAATATCTCGTATGTTGGTGCTAGCACACCTGTTGCTAGCGCATCAGCAGATAAGACGCTGATACTTAATTAATTCATGCGTTGAGATGGGGAAAGGGTTTTGCCCTGCCTTGATGTAAAAAAAGCGATCGCTCACCCAAGAGCGATCGCTTAATATTAAACTAAAATTATATAGCTTTTCACCGAGGATTTCCGCAAGTGTCTGGTTTAAACAAAACTGGCAAAAAAAAGACAAGCAACAGCGAATTAATGTTGCAATTTCATGCTAAATCGATGCTGTCTGATTACGTAACCGCCGTTACTTGGTCGCCCGATGGCAAAACCTTAGCAGTATGTTCTGCTGCCGGCGAAGTGATGTTAGGGACTGTAGGGGCAATAAATGAATTGTCCTTGCAACCACTGCAAATAGCCACGGGTAATTCAACAGATTGCTTGTCTTTTTCCTCAGACAGCAAACTCCTAGCTGCGGGAGGACAAGACGGCAAGTTGCGAATTTGGCGCGCTAATTCTGGGGAATTAATTGCCGATTTGGATAACAAGCGAGTGTGGGTTGATAAATTAGCTTGGAGTCCCAATTACAACCAATTAGCATTCAGTATGGGACGCTGCGTTCAAGTTTGGAATGCTGACGAAAATATAGTTGAAACAACGCTGAATTTTGATTCATCTTCAATCCTCGATTTAGCGTGGCATCCTGTGGTTAAATATTTGGCAATTAGCGGCTATCAAGGTGTAAAAGTTTGGAATGGTGAAGATTGGGATGAAGACCCGCACGTATTATCAGTACCTTCTGCTACAGGTGCAATTTCCTGGTCGCCGTCGGGACAGTATTTAGCTTGCGGCAATACGGACAATACCTTAATTGTTAATGAATGGGGAAGTTCTGAACCTTGGGTCATGCAGGGTTTTCCTGGCAAAGTTCGGCAATTAGCTTGGTCCGATCGCACTAATTCATTAGGTGCTCCTTTATTAGCTGCGGCGAGTTCTGCTGGGATTGCTATTTGGGAAAGACAAGCCGATGAAAGTATCGGTTGGGAAGGTTGGGGATTAGAAGTACACGAAAAAGTTGTTAGGGCGATCGCGTTTCAACCCCAGACATTTTTATTAGCTTCCGCATCCGAAGACGGTCAACTTTGTTTGTGGTACGAAGCCGAACAATTGCTGCAAATTCTTGAGGGTGCAGAAAGGGGTTTTTCCTGCCTTGCTTGGCATCCTGACGGTCAATATTTGGCAGCAGGTGGTGATAATGGCGAATTGATTGTTTGGGCGCGATCGATGCGGGGAAAAGGCTTTAGCAAGATTGGTAAAAATTAGTTCGTAGTGAGGACTTCAGTCCTTAAGATCTGGAAGGATTGAAGTCCTTACTACGAACTTTACTACGAACTATTTTTCATCCGATCGAGTGCTAATCAGGACTGAAGTCCTTACTACGAAACTTGCTACGAACTATTTTTAAGCACTGAAGTATTTAGCAACAGGGTGATAGGTGATAATTGCGGTTGTTGATTGTTCGGGATACAACTGTTCGCTTTCATCCATATAAATGCCGAGGCGATCGCACCCTAACAATTCTAATTGTTTGTACTGATCGGTCATGTTCGGACAAGCGGGATAGCCGAAACTGTACCGCGATCCGCGATATCTTTGCGCTAGCATATCGCGAATGTTATCCGGTTCTTCGCTACCAAATCCTAACTCCCGGCGAATTCGCGCGTGCGTCCATTCTGCTACTGCTTCTGCTGCTTGTACTGCTAATCCGTGGAAGTACAAATAATCGGTGTATCGATCGTTCGCAAATAGCTGCTGCGCGTACTCGGTAGCGATGTTTCCTACTGTGGCTACTTGCATCGGAAATACATCGATTTTACCCGATTCTTGGGGTGCGAAAAAGTCGGCGATGCACAGCTTTCGGCCGGATTTTTGGCGGGGAAAGGTGAAGGTTGCGGCGGGTGTTGGTAAATCTTGACCGCCACGATCCATAATTTCTGGGTGGTATAAATGTAAGGAATTTCCTTCAGCTTGACAGGGAAAATAGCCGTAAATTGCTTGCGGGTGCAGCAACTTTTCTGCTATAATTTTAGCCTTCCATTCTTCCAAAACCGGATAGACTTTTTCGGCTAAGAAAGCGTCGTATTCTTCCCGCGATTGTTCTTTGGGTTTGCGGAACTGCCACTGTCCGGCTATCAATGCTTGCAAGTCTAAATGCCAGAAAATTTCCTCAAAGGGAATGTCTTCCGGCTGCAAGATTTTGGTTCCCCAGAAAGGAGGAGTGGGCCGATCGATCTCTGCTGAAACTGCGGGCGATCTGGTCGTATCAATAACAGTTGGAATCTCCGATTTTTTGCCATCCCCAACAGCCGTTGCTGTCGCTGCTACTTCCTTCGCCGCGCCATTACCATTCTCTTCGGCAAACTCGCCTAAAAATCCCTGCAAATCTTCCCATTTGCCAGCAGCTTTGGCGGGCATGAGTTTGTCCATAAAATGCAAGTCTGAAAAGGCATCTTTGCCGTAAATTACTTGACCTTTGTAAGTATTTTGACAGTCTTCGCGGACGAATTTCGGCGTCAAAGCCGCGCCGCCCAAAATCACGGGAACGGTAATGCCTTTTTGATTGAAAACTTCTAAGTTTTCTTTCATAAAAGCCGTGGATTTTACCAACAATCCGCTCATCGCAATGCAATCAGCTTTATGCTGTTCGTAGGCTTCGATGATGTTATCAACCGGCTGCTTGATTCCCAAGTTAATTACGCGGTAGCCGTTGTTTGATAAAATAATATCGACTAAGTTTTTGCCGATATCGTGAACGTCGCCTTTGACGGTAGCGATGATGAAAGTGCCTTTAGCATTATCCCCGGATTCGGATTTTTCCATGTGCGGTTCTAAATAAGCTACGGCCGCTTTCATTGTTTCCGCCGATTGCAGTACGAAAGGTAGTTGCATTTGTCCCGATCCGAACAATTCTCCAACTACTTTCATGCCATCTAGCAAGAAGGTATTGATAATGTGCAGGGGCGGATAGGTTTCTAAGGCTTTGGCGAGTTGTTGTTCGAGTCCGATTCTCTCGCCGTCGATGATGTGGCGCTTGAGGCGTTCTTCTACCGGGAGGTTTTCATCTTGACTGCGATCGCGCTTGGTAGTTTTGCCCGCAAACACGGTTGTGAGTTCGCCCAAGGGGTCGTAAACGCAAATTTCGCCGTCGAACTCCCGTTCGTCATAAATCAGTTTGCGGCAGATTTCTTGGTGTTGGGGGTCAATTTTTGCTAGCGGTAAAATCTTGTTGGCACTAACAATTGCTGAGTCCATTCCGGCTTGCATTGCTTCGTGCAAAAACATCGAATTCAAGACTTGCCGCGCCGCCGGATTCAAGCCAAAGGAAATGTTGGAAACTCCTAAAAGTACGTGACATCCGGGTAATTCTTGACGGATGCGGCGGATCGATTCGATCGTCGCTTTGCCGTTTTTTCGATCTTCTTCAATCCCGGTAGAAATTGGCAAAGCCAGGGTGTCGAAAAAGATTTCTGTTGGGGGAATTCCATATTCGATCGCGGCATTGTAGGCGCGTTGGGCGATCGCAAATTTCTTGTCAGCCGTCCTTGCCATTCCGTCTTCATCAATTGTACCGATAACTATGCCGGCACCGTATTTTTTAGCTAGTGCTAAAACTTGATAAAAACGCGGTTCTCCATCTTCATAGTTAGTAGAATTTAACAAGCATTTACCGCCCGCAACTTTTAAGCCGGCTTCCATTTTTTCCCACTCGGTGGAATCCAGCATTAAAGGGAGAGTTGCATTAGTAACGACGCGAGAAACTAATTCTTTCATATCCCGCACGCCGTCGCGGCCGACGTAATCGACGTTAACATCAAGAACGTGCGCGCCTTCTCGCACTTGGTCCCGCGCCATTGCAACTAAGCCATCCCAATCTTCAGCATTTAGCAAATCGCGGCATTTTTTGGAACCACTAGCGTTGAGTTTTTCGCCGACAATTAAGAATGAATTATCTTGTTCGTAGGGCTGGGCGCTGTAAATTGAAGCGGCGGAAGGTTCCCAAGTAATTTCGCGAATTTTGGGACTGAGAGTTTGGCCGATTTCTGATAGTTGTTGGATGTGGTCGTAGCGAGTGCCGCAGCAGCCGCCGATGACTTGCACGCCCAAGTCTTCGACGAAGTGCATTAAGGCCATTTTTAATTCTAATGGCGTGAGTTTGTAGTGGGCGTGGCCGCCGATGTTTTCCGGCAATCCGGCGTTAGGAATGCAGGAAACGATGAAGGGTGAGTGTTGAGAAAGATATTTAATATGTTCCGTCATGCGATCGGGCCCGGTGGCGCAGTTTAATCCTAAAATATCGATCGGATAAGGTTGCAAAATTGCCAGTACGGCGCTGATATCGGAACCGACTAACATCGTGCCGGTAGCTTCCATTGTTACCGATACCATTAAGGGGAGGCGCGCGCCTTTTTTCTCGAATACAGATTCGATCGCGTTTAATGCTGCTTTGATTTGCAGGACATCTTGACAGGTTTCTACTAATAATAAGTCAGCGCCGCCGTCGTAAAGTCCTTCAACTTGTTCGGCAAAAGCGTTTGTCAGCGTGTCAAAATCGATATGTCCTAATGTTGGTAATTTGGTTCCGGGGCCGATCGAACCTGCTACAAATCGCGGTTTTTCGGGTGTGGAAAATTCGGCCGCGACACTCTTTGCTAATTCGGTAGCTATTTTGTTTAAGTAATAAGCTTTGTCTGCCAAATCGTATTCGGCGAGAACAATTGATGTGCCGCCGAAGGTGTCAGTTTCGACAACATCTGCGCCTGCTTCGAGGAAGCCTCTGTGTACTGTAGCGACGGCTTCGGGCTTGGTGTGGACGAGATATTCGTTGCAACCTTCATATTCTTTGCCGCCGAAGTCTTCTGCTGTGAGGTTTTGGACTTGCAAGTTGGTTCCCATCGCGCCGTCGAAGACGATAACGGGGCGAGAGGGGTGATGCAGGCGCGAGAGAAATAAGCTATTCATAAATAGTTGATAGTTGACAGTTGACAGTTAACAGTGGGGAATTGGTAATTGGTAATTGGTAATTGGGAACCTGTAGGGGTGAAGCATTCGGGCGACAGTTTCGGTAATAAGTTTCAGGTATTGTAACTGAATGCTTCACCCTGGACTGGCACGATCGGCGAGAATCCCTGGTTCGGGAGTGGAGATACTAGGTCATTGATATTTGGTAAAGAAACGATGGTGTTGTATATTTACAATTTTATCTGCTGTGCAATACTGTCAGCAATTATTTGAGTTTTGGGTAAAGAGTAATGATTCAAGGACGTAAGGCTGCTGACAATAATTCGATCGTACCTGCAAAGGTGGGAAAATTGCAAGATAATTTTGATAATTCTGTGATGCTGGGGGATGGGGCGATGGACTGTGAGGGATTTATCCGCTTAACTACTGAGGAGTTTCAGGTAAGTGCGATCGAGATTATTAAACGAGTGATGTTTGAGGGTTCTCGGTTTGTCTTGCAGCAAGCAGGCGAAGACGCAGTGGCGTTAATTCCTGAAGAGGAGTTTCACAAGTTAGACTATTTGATGGCTGAAATTAAGCCTTCACAATTCATGCCTGATGAAGAGGAGTATTATGCAGATGAAGGCCCGATTCACTGTATGTCGATCGATAAAATTGTGGAAGATTTGGACGATATCATAGCAGACATTCAAGAATTTGATGACTTATTTGGGGTACTACCGCTAGCAGAAATGGGAGAGAATGTCGATATTTTTATATCTGTAGCTATCCTGATGTCGGTAAATAGATTTTGGGTGCCGGAGTACGCGATCGAGGAGAAAGAATCCTTGAAATAATGCTATATTAAGTTCGGAGTTATGCTTCAGGTTCGGCCGGCGCTGAAGCGCAACTACGAACTTTTTTAAAGTTAAAGTATCAAGATTTCTTTCTCATTCTTCTATTTGCAGCTCTTTTAGGCAATCGCTTAATTTCGCTTTCTTTGCTTCTCGCTTCAAATTCTACCGGATATACGGGCAACTCTGCTATTTCAGAAGCGACAATTTCTTCGTCTTCCTGAGTCTCTTCTTCCAGCAGATCTTCCATTAACTGCACCGCTAACTCAGGCATTTCTGATGGCAATTCTTCTATTTCTCGATCGACTTCAGTTTCTATATTTTGCTTGTCTAATTCCTGTAGTGGCAAAAGTCGATCGACTTCTTGACTGATTTCATC
>JBOFTL010001275.1:0-3964 GCA_051652045.1 Microcoleus sp.
AACTCGAAGGCGCTCGTTCAACCGTGAGATCGTTCCCCCTCAAGGGGCTGACTTTAACCGCAGGGCAAGCAATTTTTCAGGATAGAGACTGTACCGCTAGCGATGAAACCGTCTGGGAGTCTGTCATCGATCGCTACACGGGCAACCCGCTGGCACTTAAAATTG
The DNA here is from genome assembly GCA_051652045.1 of Microcoleus sp. GTDB lineage: Bacteria > Cyanobacteriota > Cyanobacteriia > Cyanobacteriales > Microcoleaceae > Microcoleus. The sequence continues at coordinate 166 of JBOFTL010001275.1, forward strand.
TCGCGGCTGCTATTTGGGAGTTGTTTGGCGGCAATGTCGATCTGTTCGTACCCTACTTAAAGCAAGGCGGACTGAAGTTTGGCGACATCACCGACTTACTCGATCGCCAGTACGAACGACTCACCCCAGCCGAACAGCACATCCTGTACTGGCTCTGTATCGCTCGGGAACCTGCTTCGCTGGCAGAGCTAGAGTGGAAAGTAGTGTCTGAGCAGATCTCACGCCAACTGCTGGATATTCTCACCTCGCTGGTTAGGCGCTCTCTGGTGGAGCGATCGGATCGTGGCTGGCTTCTCCAACCGGTGGTAATGGAATACCTAACTGAGAAACTGATCGATCGAATCTGTCTGGAAATTACGCAACAGGAATTAGCCTGCTTCAAAAGCCATGCCTTAATCGAGGCTGCGGCAAAAGATTATGTGAGGCAAACACAGATCCGTTTGATTTTGCAGCCGATCGTCAGCCGACTTGTCGATCGACTGGGCAACCAAAAAAGTCTAGAATTTTACCTGACACAAATTCTGGCTCAACTGCGGCAAAAACCAACGCTACCGCCCAATTACGCGGGGGGAAATCTGCTCAATTTACTGTGCTATTTACAAATCGATCTCGCGGGTTACGACTTTTCCCAGCTAACAGTTTGGCAAGCCGATCTGCGAGCGGTGAATCTAGCAGGCGTAAACTTTACTGGAGCCGATTTGAGTCGCTCCGTGTTTGCAGAACTCTTCTCGGGCGCGATTTCGCTGGCATTCAGTCCGGATGGAAAGCTGCTAGCAACTGGCGATTCTCGCTGTGATGTTCAGGTTTGGGAGGTAGCCAGCGGCAAACAACTCGCAACCTTAAGAGGGCATCAGAGTTGGGTGTGGTCGATAGTTTTTAGTCCCGATTCTCAATTATTAGTCAGCGGTAGCGATGATTATTCTGTAAATGTATGGAATTTAGCAACAGGTGAATGCCTGCAAACCTGCAAAGGACCGCCAAACCTGCTGAATGCAGTGAGTTTTGGTAATTCAACATCCAGCGAATTTGAAGGTTATTGCACCTTGGCCGGTCAGGATTCCGATACCTGGCATCCAGCAGCACTGTTGCAGCATATTGAAGCGCTTCAGGGACGTAATTTTCTAGTGCGATCGCTAACTTACAGTCCTGACGGGGACTTTTTGGCATTGAGCACTTCAGCTTCAATTATCCATTTGTGGAATATTCAAACAGGCGAGTGCCAGCAAACCTTCAGCGGGCATCAAGACTTTGCGCGACTCCTGAAATTTAGCCCCGATGGCACCGTCTTAGCGAGTAGCCATTATGACGAAGATAGAGAGCGCTACATCCCAGAAGTTAAGATTTGGGATGTCAGAACCGGAAATTGTCGGCTGACACTGCAAGGACATTCAGGCTTAATCAATGATTTTGCGTTTAGTTCGGACAGTCAATGGTTGGTGACTGTTAGTAGCGATCGAGCAATTAAGCTTTGGAACCTGCAAACGGGCGAATGTGCTAAAACCTTCTTCGGTCACTCCAGTAGAGTGCTGAGCGTCGCGTTTGCACCGGACGATCGGTCTTTAGCCAGTGGGGGAGACGATCGGGCGATCGTGCTGTGGGACATCCACACGGGGCGGTGTCTTAAAACATTCCAGGGATATACCAATGCTATCTACTCCCTCTCGCTGTCGCCCGCTCGTCGCACTCTGGCTACCTCCCATGAAGATGAGTCTGTCAAACTCTGGAGTTTAGAGACAGGAAAGGTGTTCGCGACGCTGCGCGGGCACGGGAACCGAGTGTGGTGTACGGCGTTTCCACCGCCGCAAAATCCTGACGCTAGCGATGAAAATCAATCCGCAAACAACCTGCTGGCAAGCTGTGGGGCTGACTACAGCGTGAAACTCTGGAATTGGCAAACCGGGGAGTGTTTGAGAACGTTGCGAGGTCATAGCAACTGGGTGTGGAGGGTAGTATTCAGCCCCAACGGACTGTTACTCGCTAGCGGGAGTTACGATCGGACAATCAAACTTTGGGATGTACGGACGGGTGAGTGCGTCAGAACATTTCAGGAACCAGCCAGTGCCATTCTGTCAGTTCTCTTTAGCTTTGACGGGCAATCTCTGATTAGAGGAGATTATAGCGGGAGTGTGAGGCGGTGGGACGTACAAACAGGCTCCAGCCTCTGCTGTTGGCAGGCTCACGAGGGGCGAATTTTTACGCTTGCCCTTAACCCGGACAGCGTTCGGGTTGCCAGCGGTGGCAGCGACGGGCTCGTTCGGCTGTGGGATGTGCGGACTGGTCAATGCTTAAAAACGTTTGAGGGACACCGGGCTGCGGTTTCAGCCGTTTGTTTTGCGACCGACGGGCAGCATCTGATTAGTGCCAGCTTCGATCGAACTATTCGGATTTGGGATATTGCCACAGAACGCTGCATTCAAACGCTGCAAGGACACCAAAATGTTGTTTCCTCTGTGATTGATGACACTGCATTGTTCAGCAGCAGTCTTGATGAAACCATCCGAGTGTGGGATTGGAAAGCTGGAGAATGTTTGAGAACGCTGATTATCCCGCGTCCTTATGAGGGTATGAACATCACAGGGGCTATAGGGCTAACTGAAGCTGAAATAGCAACTTTAAAAGCACTGGGTGCGATCTGGAATTAAATTAGGGGTAAATCGCATCGCTGAATTTTTTTATTCCGGCGGATATTGATGGTGTTGCTAAACAGAATCTTTTGCATTTTAAAATATTTCGATCTACTGCCCTTCAAATCATAAAAATCTGAACGTTCAAGAGATACCAGACAAAATAACCGTAACGCGATCGCAACTTTCTCCCAATGGTATTACAATAAAAAAACGCCCTATTTCAATCTTATCATGCCAGCCAAAGACGTTTACCATGATAATGATTCAAAAAAATCAAGTTAACCTATTGCTTTTCGATCCAATCCAGGAGGTCATTGAACGATGGATAAACTCGATCGCTACCGAAATTTAATCCAAAAAATTCTTGAAGAATACCAGCAGCTAAGCTCGGGCAATTCCGATGTCGAATCTGTCTTGCTGTTCGATCCGATTCGCGAGCAGTATCTTCTCATGAAAATGGGATGGCATCAAGATAACCGCATCAACCGCAATGTCATTCACGTTCGCCTGAAAGACGGAAAATCTGGATTGAAGAAGACCGGACTGAGGACGGTATTGCAACCGATTTACTGCAAGCAGGAGTGTCCCGTGAAGATATTGTTCTCGCTTTTCATCCACCGCGTTTGCGTCAGTTTACGGAATTTGCAACCGCGTAAGGCGATCGCTCTTAGAAAAAGAATCGCACATTGCGCATCAAGAGCGATCGCGCAGTTATCTAGTTCACAGCCAACAAACCCGACATATCGAGCACTTTTCCCGACCAGGTTTTTACCTGTTCTCCAACTTTCGTTCGCTGTTGGGCATTCGCTCGAATCTCAGCCCAAGAATACTGCCAGCAAGCTAACTGAACCTGCAACTCAACTAACTCAGCAGCTATTTCTATCTCTGTATTGGCAGCCGTCCATTCAATAAATAGCTTGCTTTCTTGCAGCAAACTTTCAATTAGTTCGTCATGAGCTGCATTTTGACATCGGGATTTAATTCGTGCCAAATTTGATGCTAAATTTCCCAGACGAACCGGCAGTTCGTCTTGCAAATAACGTGACTTTAAAGCATTCCAATCTCTCATAACCCTCCTAATCGCCGCAGTAGTACGGTCTTGTATCAGATCGATCGTCTGTGTCTGGGCTTTAGATAAACTTTTTAAATTACGCTATGTTTGCCTCAAAAGC
>JBOFTL010001276.1:0-4014 GCA_051652045.1 Microcoleus sp.
AAGCAAACAGATCTCAAGGGGCAACAACTATCACTTTTGAGGATTTAACCGATGTTACCCAAGCACTTAGCCCTCATTAGTTTAGCGATCGCCCTCACCATCCCAGCGATCGCAGAATCAGCCCCTAGGCAGGTCTACTTCCGAGGTGCCGTCAGTGGGCATTCGCAGTGGATGCGAGAGCGCGATGGAGTGTTTGGAGTTGCAGGCGATCGCATCATCCTGGATCAAAAGATTGGGGGCGTGTTTTTTGTGGCCCCTAGCTCCGTAGATTTTCCAATCCTTCGGGCAGAGCGGGGCGGTGCGCAAACCTTGCTAAGGGTCAGAATTGGTAGGGTAACAGCGCGGGTTAGGCGGTTCACCAGCCCTTATTCTTTTTTTAGCATCGTTTCCTATGACAAACTGGCATCAGTGGCATCAAGGGGCACAGAATTTAGTGTCATGGCCCTATCAGAGAAAAGTCTAATTACCGGAGTTTACGAATCATCGGTAATCGCCACATCCGGCGGGGTGAGTGTCAAAGTTGGAACAGGAGAAGCAGCACTAATGGAATCAGGTAAGCCGCCCGTAGTGTTCCCAATGGATTTTGTGCTGAGTGTGGAACACCAACGGTTTCAGCAACGGAATGGAAGCACCAATGTCGTTACAGGCAAACTAGCCAAGGGCAACACCGTAGAGGTGGACGAGGGCACTGTAGAGCAGATGGGGAATTGCTTCCGCATCATTACCCGTGGCGATAGTTTCCGGGTGGTGAATCCCGGTGGAACTAAGCGATCGCACCCTATCAACGGAGTCAAGCCATTTTTTGGGAGTTGATGGGGCTGCTATGAATTAGTCCCTAAAGCTTCAACCAAAAGATCGGCAAATTCTATAGCTACTTGTGGTATGTAATCATCTAGATTGGGGTCAAAATAAGTATCAGAGTCAGGATCAGTGTCCATGCCAGGGATCATAGTATTGCCGGCGTTTAAACCAGCAATCAATGATTTTGCCGCTATTGCGACATAATGATCATATTTTGTGATGGATTCAACAGATTCAGTCGCACTAGATTCAATGGTTTTTTGAAATAACTTTTCACCTGTTTTTATACTCCAATTTATGATATGGCGCTGCATAGTTTGTACTTCTAAACCAACAACCTTATAAGGAACAGGATAACCACAAATATAAGCCTCAAAAGCAGATGCTACAAAAAATTCGCGTTTTGTCAAGTTTACTTGTTCCATAAAAAACCGCTGATAATTGAATTAATACATTTTAGCGCATTACGCCAGTAATACGGGTTTTAAGCTGATAAAAATGGCATTTTTCAGGAGCTAGCGGTTTAGGGTACTGATTTTATGAGCCAAGAAATCGACATGACATAAGTCTGTTGCGGTTGTAAGCGTGCTGTTGGTGGCAATAATTCCGGCCCCTGTTTCTCTATTTATTCCAGATGGGATAGTCGCCGTTACAGTCTGATCAAAAACATTAACGAGGTTAATATCAAATATCCTGAAACGGGCTGAGGTCAATCCAGTATGTTCAATATCAAAGCGGTACCAATCTTGTGCTCCAAGGCCCAAATTTGGACTTGCGATTGAACTTGTCCTAACCGAGTTATTAGCAATTTTCCCAACTGCATTGATAGTTGTTGCCCCACCTACCATCTCAAAATAAACACCGTCAACCGCATCCGCCTGGGTAGCGCAATCATGGAACCCAAATCTGATAGTGGTGTTGGTAATCGTGTTGAAGTTGATCCAGGCTCTACTAGCCTCATTCCCCTTAAGTCGTATACTTTCCAGAAATATTCGATACCCACTCCCGGCAATTGTCGAACAACGCAATTTAACAATGCCAGGATGATCAGGATGCGGAATCGCGGGGTTTGCAGTGGCTACAGTGCCACTAGATACGCCAGCGGCACCAAATGGGGCCAGTCCCCCTTGAGTAGCTGCCCAGCAGTCGGTTACCGCATCCCAAAATACAGTCGGGGGGATTTGATCACTTGGCAAAAATTCTTTATAAGAATTAAGACCCATTCCCATTGCAAGGCGCGCCGTATCTGTAACTAGATATGGCTCGCCTTGCTTCAACCCATTGGCGGCTGCGGCTGTATCAATTTGAGCTTTTGTTCCGCGCTTAACCCTAAGTGATGGCATGATCTAGAACGTTCCTAAATCAATATCGCCAACAGCCAACGTAACAAATGCGTTACCAGTATCTTTTGTCCAGGTCATTGAATTGTTCATGCGAAGGATGCCGTTTGTGCCATCTGTGCCCCAAATATATCCAGCGGTGCCACCGGAAACAACGGAGCATTTTTCATCAGTACTTCCGGCGGGGATGGCAAGCGCTGTCTTGAAATCGTTGAATAAGATTTTTTTCTCCTTAACGCCTGTTGCAGAAGCATCATGAATGATCAAAAGATCCGCAGCGCCATCAATGGATGCCAAATTAACTAAATCGTCAATTGGTGGAACAATAGGGAGCTTAGTTGTTGCATCAGTGGCAACGTGCAAAGACCCTCTATCAGTCGTAAAAAGTGCTTCTCCTGGCAACATCCCAGATGTCGGCAGATTTGTCTTCAAACCGCGTTTTAACTGAATCCGAGCCATTTTTGGTTGTCCTTTTAATTAAATGTGCCACCATCAATATAATTTACCCAAGCCACAGTACGCGGGGTTTCTTGGATAATCCCAATCAGTTCACCAACCACGCCACCAGAAGGAAAACTATCAGGTGGCGTGGTGTTCCCGCCAGTGTCTTGGGCAACACTGGCCAAGCTTTTTTGCAGGTCTGCAATCTCGTTTGTAGATAAAACCGGAAGCCCATTGACATCTAATCCACTCCCAATCAACGGACGATTAGTATTAAAGCGCTTCAGGTCGAATTCACATCGATCCAGGTTTGCGGTATAGGAAACGATCGCGGGGGTTGTCCCTGCCGTTGCAATTGTTGTTTTTTCAATATCAAGTAGCGTAAACTTCTTCGTCGATTTAACTCGGCTTGGCACTGCAATAGTTAAATCATCTAAACTGTTCGCCTCGGCAAACAAATAAGGCGTATCTCCGTCAACATCGTACTCACCCCCATGCTTGTGCCGAATGACCACGGTTCCCCGCCCATCATTGTTGTCGCCAGGGATGAACCAGACATGCATGACAGGGACTGTTGGTCGATCTTGAAAACAGAAAAATTCATTTAGATTAAATTCGCCATAGCCACCGCCATCAAAATAATCAATGATGCCGTAAAGCTGAGAAATAAAAACATTGTTTCTAACAATGAAATTTGTGGGGTTGCCCCTCAGGACAAGGCCGCGCCCTTCATTACCCGTCGCATGGAACTTGTTGCGCTCAATCAACCCATGGGGTGTGTCTGGCGTCTGGATTGATAACGCTGTTTTCCTATTGTTGAAAATATTATCTCGAATGATGCAAGTCCATTGCCCACCCGTGTTGTTTATGGTGCCGTAACTACGTCGAAAAGCTTCCGCGTTCGGGCAATCAAAAGTAAATCCTTCGATAAGAAGTTCTCGGAGCTTCTGATCCGTCTCAATCCATGGGGCAGTGAGTTGGGATTGGTCAATTGTCGTTCGTTGGTGCCCCGCCCCTTTCATTTGCAAGCGAACACCACCAGTTAGATCAAGGGGGCCGTTTGGGGTATAAGTACCGGATGGGACTAAAAGTATTTTGCCAGTATCAACGGCAGCGATGACGGCATCATTGATGTTTGGATATTTTGTGGCGGAGATAAAATAATCATCGGCATGGGATGGAGCGTTATTGACTATTAAATCAACTGAATCAATCTGTATACTAATGTCAGGGTTGATTTGATCATCAATCGTTAGCTCAATCGTTGCCATGGGTGCTGCTCGTGCTGTGTAAAACCGCAATCCCTACGCTCAAATTATTGCATACTCAAGGGGATTCGTTCTCGCAACTTATACGAATTACGAAAACGGGGTTTAACTGGACTGGCGTTACACTTCAGTGCCATCTAAAGCGATCTCAAATAGATAAAACT
>JBOFTL010001277.1:0-12366 GCA_051652045.1 Microcoleus sp.
CCTCCCGGTCATCTACCCAGAGAAAATTTACGAAGCGATGCGCTACTCCCTGCTGGCGGGAGGCAAGCGCCTGCGTCCGATCCTGTGCGTGGCTAGCTGCGAACTCGCCGGCGGCACCGCACAAATGGCAATTCCCACAGCCTGCGCCTTGGAAATGATCCACACCATGTCGCTGATCCACGACGATTTGCCGGCAATGGACAACGACGACTACCGCCGCGGCAAACTCACCAATCACAAAGTTTACGGTGAAGATATCGCCATCCTCGCCGGCGACGGTTTGTTGACTTATGCTTTTGAATTTATCGCCGTCAAAACCCAAAACGTCCCGCCCCAACAGATATTGCAGACGATTGCCCATTTGGCCCGCGCTGCTGGCGCTGCTGGCTTAGTAGGCGGCCAAGTAGTTGACTTGGAATCCGAAGGTAAAACAGATGTTTCTTTAGAAACTTTGAACTACATTCACGCTCACAAAACCGGCGCATTGTTAGAAGCTTGCGTAGTTTGCGGGGGAATTCTTGCCGGTGCTGACTCTGCCGATTTGCAGCGGATGTCGCGTTTTGCGAAAAATATCGGGCTGGCTTTTCAGATAATTGATGACATTTTGGATATTACTGCTACCCAAGAAGAATTGGGTAAAACTGCGGGGAAAGATGTGCAGGCCGGAAAAGTGACTTATCCTAGTTTGTGGGGTATTGAGGAATCCCGCCGTCAAGCAAAACAGCTTGTTGTTGATGCGAAAGCTCAACTAGCAGTGTTTGGCAGCAAAGCTCAACCTTTATTAGCGATCGCAGATTATATTACCAGCCGCAGTAACTAGGAAATCCAAATCATATGCAGGAAATTTGCAGCGACATTTTAAACAATCACGTACTGGTGATTTCTTTGATCGCTTGTCTGAGCGCTCAGGTATTGAAACTGCCGATCGAATTAGTCAAAAACCGTAAATTCAATCTGCGGAATTTAGTAACCACCGGCGGAATGCCCAGCGCTCATTCGGCTTTTGTCGGTGCTTTGGCTGCTGGAGTCGGACAAACTGTGGGCTGGGAAAGTCCGGAATTTGCGATCGCCACGATTTTTGCAATTATCGTCATGTACGACGCTGCCGGCGTCCGCCAAGCCGCCGGAAAACAAGCCCGCATTCTCAATCAACTAATTGACGAATTTTTTGATGAGGAAGACCACAACTTTAACGAAGCTCGCTTGAAAGAATTGTTGGGACACACGCCTTTTCAAGTGCTTGTAGGTTTGGGATTGGGCATCACTATTTCTTGGCTGGCAGGGCCTGCATATTAAGTATTAATTGTGGCATAGCTCGGGCATTATTTATTGCTTAATTTCAGTCGATCGCCGAGTTAATTTTTTTTACATTGGTGCTTTTGAGAGTTTTTTATCTGTGTTCCAAAGACTGTAATTACAGAACTTCAGATGCTTAAAAAACTTTTAACTTAAGCTACAGGGTATGACATTTGCTCTTTTTATTGGTAAAAATGGTGCAAAAAATGGTGCAGGTAAATCAACTTATCTGACTTTGAGAAATGCTGTTTTCCGATCGCTGTTGTCTTGGCTGCAAACAAATTCTCATAAAAAGTGTTGTAATTCATCCGTAGATCTGCAACCGTAGATCCGCAACAGAATTTGTGTAGTGCAGTCCTTTTCTCCTAAATAACTAAAGCCTTCTTCCTTCTGGCATCGCGTCCTACGATCGAAAAACTGCCGTTCAATTAGATGGCTAATTCTGGCTGTTGCGGCTCAAATAAAGGATGAGTTACCAAGCGCAGCAACACTGTTTCTAAACTTCCTTCTACGACATTTGCCGCTTCGATTTCCAATTCGCCCCACAATACCCTTTCCCCGATATCTGGCATCCTACCAAAACAGTGAATCGCAAATCCGGCGATTGTTTGATAAGCTTTGCTAATCGGCAAGTTCAATCCGAGTTTTTCATTCACATCCCCGACTTCACACCCTCCAGAAATCTCTACCGAATGAGCGTCAATTTTGACAAGCGTTGCTGCAGAAGGTGACATTAACGGTTGAGATTTTTTACTCGTAATCCAACCAGTCAGCAGCCGCACGGTGCCGTTGAGAATTGCCAACAGCGGCCACAATAATTTAGAGCATAATTCTAGAGCAGGCATTAACAACAAAGTCGTGCGTTCTGGTGCGTGAGTTGCTAATACTTTGGGTACCAGTTCTCCCAAAACTATTTCTACGTAAGTTACCAAGATAAAAGCTGCAGGAACTGCGATCGAATGAGCAGTTAGCATCGCAGGAAAATGACCGAGTGGCAATTTTTCGATCCACGGTTCTATCCAGTGTACGGTTGCTCCCTCGCCCAGCCAACCCAACAGTAAACTCCCCGCAGTTGTGCCAGTTTGAGTTACAGATAAGTAATGCGGTATGTTATTTTGAGCTTGTTGGATGAGTTGGGCAGTTTTAACAGTTTTTGGAGAATCTGACAAATTCGCCAGTCGCCGGATTTCATGGCGCGAGGCCGATACTAATGCTAGTTCCGATGCCACAAAAAAGGCGATTAAAAGGGTTAGTGCCAGCAACAAGCCCAGTCTCAGCAATGTATTGACAACTTCTATTTCCAAGCAAGTAATGTTGTTCAAAATAGTTGATAGTTGATAGTTGATAGTTGACAGGTAGGGGCGGTGCCTCCGTGCTCGCCCTCTTAGGTAGGGGCGGTGCCCCCGTGCCCGCCCTCTTAGTTGACAGTTGACAGTCGATCGTTAAGAGGATCGATCTTGGCTTCTCATCTCTTTATTTTAGCTGGCGATTTAAATAGAGTAGCTGCTTGAAATTTCGGATATCCGCACTACTCGTATTCCTCTTAGGGTGCGATGGGGATTTTTACTCTTCGTAGGGTGCGCATTGCTAGCCCGCATCTTGGTGGCTGATGAGTTCGATCGAGCAGTCTGGCTGTTGATAACAGATTGATTTGCGGACACCTCAAAAACAAAAACATTTGACTCAGCACAAACATCAAAAAAATGTGGAAGTTCACAATTTTTGTTAAAACTGAGAATTTGATAAAATAGATCTCCCATCTATCAGTTTAAATAGCTGAAATGCAATCGTACCAAGACTTAAGACAATAAATGAGACACCCCAAAAGTAAAGTCATTGAGTCAGAACACTAAAATACTTGCTATAATAAGCTTTTAAATAATTAATGCTAATAATTTAGCATAGTAAGTACGGAAGAACCATCTTGCGTAATTCCTGAAGCTATTGTCGTGGTAAATTAGCAATTTGCAGCAATTAGCAGACAATAAATAATGTCCGATATTTTTGTAATGGTACGGAATCAAAATAACAATGCGATGACCTCAGTTGACGGTATTGCCTTCGTCACTTTACTGAGTCAGGAGGGACGAATCCTTGCCAAAGAGACAGTTGACCTGTTTGAGGCGGATGTGAATTTTGATGACCTGCCTTTGGGACAATATAGTGTAGCTGTCAGACACGAACGAGTTGAACCACCATCGGCTACTTGTGATGTTACAATCACCAAGGAAGATAAGGTAATTATGTTGACATTTGTGTATCTGGAACTAGAACGGGTACTGCTGTCCATTCAAACTTCAACAGAAGAGAGGCTGTAACCATGACAGTTAATGTTACTCCACCAAATTCAATTAAAATGTTCCGCTATCGAGTGCATTTCTTGGCAAAAGACCTCTGGAGGGAAAAAAACCCGATTTGTCGGATGAATTTGGCTTTGCAATTAGCGGATGTGGCGACAACGCTGGCTAGGTTGGAAGTGGAGGAGGCGCAAAAATTTCAACAAGAGTCAGCTTCAGATTTGGTTTCCGACTCAACTGAGACTTGAGAGCGAGTTCGGTTCTATTGACATCGGGCAATTTTAGATTTTAGATTTAAGATTGTATATTGATGAGTAAATTTAATCTCAAATCATCAATCGGCATAAAATAGTTGAGATGCCCGCCACACTCGACGCTAAATGTCAGCAGATATACTATAATTAAATGTTTGATTCGATCGATAAAATTTATTTTTCCGGACGCACAGCAGCATTTGATTGAGGCTGCTTTTGTCAAAAATTTTACGAACCCCCCTCTACGTACTATCTCGGAAAACTGCGTTACACTTATACAGGTATCTTTACAAAACAACATAAAATCATGACAGTTGCCTATCCCCGCAAGCTGCGCAACGCAATGGGAGCGCGCGAGATATTGCAGCAAGTAGTACGCGATCGCGAAATTCACCTGATTACGCTCAACCGCTACCGGTACAGCGAACAACGCAGTTGCAAAGACCTCACGGATTCGATCGAGCAGCTAGACGGCAACCCACCCGAACTCGTGCGGGATCTTTCCCGACACATTTCTGATGAAGCGCGGCACGCCATGTGGCTCACGGACTTGCTGGTAGATATCGGTCATCCCGTAGGAGCCCCACCGGGAATGTCTTACATTAACGAATTTGAACGGTTGCTCGACAGCGAGCAAAAAGACCCGGCGAAAGACCGCGAAGACTTTGTAATATCTTTACTAGCAGCGATTAATGTCACCGAAAAGCGGGGCTGCGAGTATTTTTCAGCGCACATCCACGCTTTGAAAAATGCTCCCCAAACCGAGGAAAACATCAAAATTCGCGAAACCATCGAAAAGATTTTTCCCGAAGAAGCCGGTCACGTCCGCTGGGGGAACCGCTGGCTGGCTCAACTCGCCGCCAAAGGCCCGCAACAACGCCAGAAAGTGGAACAGGCAAAACGCAAATACAGCGCGATCGAACAAGCAGCTTTTGAATCCGGCATGGATATCATGTTAGGGGCAGAACTGCGCCGCGTCACCCGCCTGGTGGACATTGCCAATACCATGCCCGTGTGGGAGCGTCCCCAATATCTGATGGAACGCTTACCCGCAACTTTGCTCGCTCCCGACTTGCAAATGACCAGAGTCGATGTAGCTCAGCGGGCTTGGAATCGCGATCCGCAAGCATTTATGGAGAAATTCGTACCGATGTTTCTCAACGGTTTGAACTGAGATCTTGCACCTTTCTCAACAAAAAACCAGAACCCTCGATATTGCGTCGATCGAATCACCAAAAACCTACGTTTTCTAGGCTTAATGACATTGCTGCAAGATCTCAGTTTGAACGAATTTTGAGCGCAGTCCCCAACCAGAATCTTTGATTTGGTTGGGGGCGTGCGAAATCAAACAATAGTGCGAAGCATCCTGATTCCAGTCTTTCCTGATTCTGTACACTAACTCGGCAACTGAATTAGGCGCGTAGTAAGATTGTAATTGTAAATAGCGAAGTCGAAGCTATGGTTTTCAAGAAAGCTAAGTCAAAAACTAAAAAGAAAAAGACTCAAGTAGATCCGGGTATCCGCAGCGATATCTGGAAACTCGATCTTTCTGGGGAACAAAAAGACTTGGCTCGGTTAACCGTGGCCCAGTTTCGCCATTTTCTGAAACCAGTAGTCCTAATCACTTATTGGGGATGGAATGAACTATCTGCGATGACATCGAAAGAACGTGTCAACACGGTCGAAAAAATGTTCAATAAAACCGCAGCTAACCCATCTCCTAAGTACGCATGGTTCTTCGAGAAAGCGATTGTGAATCATCCTTCTTTCCGTAAATTCCCAAGCTACCTGAGACGCGCTGCAATCCAAGATGCAATTGGGATTGTAAGTAGCTTTGTAACTCGATAGGATATGTGGAAACGAGGTGAAAGAAAGCATCGTCACGATCGAGTTCCCAAGTTAACTTCAGCTTGCAATACATACCCTGCTCTGTATAAGGGTCAGCAGATCCGATACAACACTAATCATCAATCCGTCGATCTCAAAGTCTGGAATGGAACTGATTGGATATGGATCGAAAAGCTGAAGGTGAAGAATCATGGAAAGAACCGTCATTTGGTCGCTGGAAACGAGATTCAATCTCCTTCTCTGATTGCCAATAACCGGGGAGTTCATTTGTCGATGCCTGTCAAAGTCGTAATTAATTCGATGGCAAAATCCGATTGTGTTTGCGCCATCGATCTGGGGATCGATAACGCTGCAACCGCTTCTATCGTTGCTAGATATTGGTATGCGGTTCTCACCAATTCCAAATTCAGCAAGGTTTGGGAAGATCGAAATTCTTCTCATTCACAGCGGACACCTGTGACGCTGAGTTCCTTATGGAGCTTAGCGGCATTCAGAAAAAACCTGCGACGAAAAAGCCGAATGTTTAGAACAAAAACTGGGTTTTTTACCGAGATTAAGAGTTTGATATCGCGTCCGATCGACCGCGATAAGTAAAGTTTGTAGTGAGAACTTCAGTCCGCAAAATTGGAGAGGACTGAAGTCCTCACTACGAACCCTTTTTATTAAAAGTAAATGAACTAGGATTTACGCAACAAGAGATTTAAAACACTATTTATGGGGGTAAGGTGCGCACTGCTCGTCAAGCCCTGTCAAGGTCGCGTCTGGAGATCGATCTACCTATTTACGTCATCCTACCGATTGGCTCACGAGAATCAACAAGATTTATTGTTGTGAGCGGTTGAAAATCATGACTATCGAGCCATCGCAGCCAACGAGATTTCAAGGGTTTGAAGGACTTTCAAGCAGGCTCAACATACACGCCAGACAGGGCTTGCACTGCTCGTCTTACATATAGAGTTTGTGTCCAAGCCCAGTGAAATAAATATTATTACTGCTTTATTTAGGAAACACAATTAGGGAACATATTTGCAGGTAATTGCGTATATTTTACTCTAGCTTATTATGAAACATCCTCCGATCCTGCGGCGCTACAGAGCGATCGAATAACACCTTGCACTCTGGTAAATCTCGCTAGATTTGCCAACTTGCGGTCAGCCCTAATGGAGATCGATCCTTGGCAGTGGGAGGCTGCTAAAATTACAATTTTTGTGTAACATTAGCTAGATCGAGATTAAGGATATCGATGGTCATTGACCTCCGGCTAAAGCACGGAGGCTTGGAAGAGGAAGATTCACTAACTTCTTAATCTGAGACTAAACCAGTGTCTAGCTTGCGGGCTAAAAACCCACACTGAACTATCTGGTGGTGGTACATCAGAAGATGTTACTGGACGCCTCCCTAATCTGTAACCTCTCTGATAGTCAGTAGCGAAGGGAAATACACACACGGGCTTATCGCCACTTGTTATGCGTACAGGGTCAACCATGTCAGTCGGCAATTGTCCCGACGAAAGTGCAATACAAAAGCACCCGGTATTTAGTAGCTCCAAGGCGGTAACAAGATTCATAGGGATGGAACTACCACCCCTAACACTAATCTAAAAAGCCGTCCCAGAAGGACGGGGTTTCAAACCCATTTTTCTGATGAAAAAGGTAATTTTGAGTGTAGGAGCGATCGCGAGCATTCTCAGCTTGGGCTCTCCGGTGCAGGCTTTGCAGGTGCAGGTGAAGCCAGCAAATCCCCAACTCGGAGATACGCTCTCAGTAATAATTCAGGCAGATAGCAACAGCGGCACTCCTACTGTTTCCGTACAACAGAAAACCTATCAAGCTTTTCCCATCGGTAACAATCGCTTTCGGGCCCTGCTGCCGACAACACCGCTAGACACAGCCGGTACTCGCCAAATCCAAGTAGCAGGAAACGGAAAAGTCCAAAATGTCAGCGTCCAAGTGCGCGGTCGATCTTTTCCCACTCAATCGATCTGGCTGCCCCCCGGTAAAGATAGTGAAGGCACCGATGCAGAATTCGATCGGGTGGATGCTTTTAAAGCTTTAGTAACGCCCGAAAAATTTTGGAACGGTCCCTTATTGCGGCCCAACTCCGGTGAAATTACCACTATTTACGGGGTGCGCCGATACTATAATGGGGTATTTGCCAAAGACTACTTCCACCGTGGCGTCGATTATGCTGGTGCTTACGGTTCCCCTGTAGTGGCACCGGCCGCCGGTCGAGTAGCCCTAGTGGGACGCGAATCCCAAGGATTCAAAATCCACGGCAATACAGTCGGTATCGATCACGGTCAAGGTGTGGCTAGCATTTTGATCCACCTCAGTCGCATTGATGTCAAGGAAGGGGATTTCGTGCGCGCCGGTCAAATAATAGGTGCCTTGGGTTCGACGGGGGCCTCGACAGGTCCTCACCTGCACTGGGGGCTTTACGTCAACGGACAGTCAGTCGATCCGGTTCCTTGGCGGACGCAGGGATTTGAGTAGAAATTTTTGGGAGGTGTTGGAGGATAAAGCTAAATTATGAGGTAAGTTGGTGGCTGAAGCCTAAAGATAACAGTTAGGATTTGTGTGAAATTTACTAACTCAAGCCAGAAAACTCGAATCTCCAGACGCAATCGATCGCGTCTCCAAAAAGGTGTATTGGTCACTAACCCCAGCCTGAAGGCATGGGGCTTGAAAGAGGAAGATTTACCGCCTTCACAAATTCAAGACTAAAACAGTGTCTAGCCTGCGTTTTTAAGACAAACTGAGCCATCTGGGAGTGGTATCCCAAATGACGTTAAGAATGCCTCCCTAGTTTTTAACCACTCGGATGCGCCAGTGGCGAAGGGAAATATATACCTAGAAATAGGACTTACCGTAAATGTTTGTACCTGTTGTCAACAGTGAAAATAGACCGTTAATGCCGACTACCAACGCCCGTGCCAAGCGTTGGATTAAGTCCGGTAAGGCAACGCCATTCTGGAAAAAGGGAGTATTTTGTGTCCGACTAAATGCAGAACCTTCAAACCACAACTATCAGCCGATTGCGGTAGGAATCGATCCGGGTAGCAAGCGTGAAGGATTTAGCGTTAAATCCAAATCGCATACTTACTTAAACATCCAAACTCATGCCGTTGATTGGGTAAAAGACCGAGTTGAAGTAAGGCGAAATATGCGACGCTCTCGTCGGTTTCGTCACACGCCCTGCCGTCACAACCGAGCTAACAGGTTGGTTAACAAAAATCGCATCCCCCCATCAACTAAGGCACGGTGGCAGTGGAAGTTAAGGATAGTTAATTGGTTGGCATTAATGTTTCCGATATCGACATTTGTTGTCGAGGACATCAAAGCAACAACCTGGAAAAATGGATGCAAGTGGAATGTATCGTTTAGTCCTTTAGAGGTGGGCAAGCATTGGTTTTATTCAGAACTTAGAAAGATCGCTCATCTTGAGACTAAATCTGGAAACGACACTTGTAACCTGCGTCAAGATCTAGGACTCAAAAAGTCAAAAAAAAAGCTATCAAATAAGTTTGAAGCTCATTGCATTGATTCTTGGGTATTAGCTAATTGGTGTACCGGAGGACAAATTCAACCCGACAACTCATCGCTAATTGAGATTGTCCCCCTTGAATTTCATCGCAGACAACTCCATCGTTTACAGCACTCTACTGCTCATGTCCGCTCTCGTTATGGTGGCACGATTAGTGCGGGGTTTAAACGCGGTTCGATCGTTAAACACCCTAAATATGGGTTCTGTTACGTTGGAGGCTGGCAAGAGTCACCAACAAAAAAAGACCCGTACCGGAAAACAATTAGCTTGCACGAGTTAAACACTGGCAAGCGTATAACTCAAAACGCATCGCCTTGTGATTGTAAATTTTTATCCTACAACTCGTGGCGTGTTGCGAATTAAATTGTAAAGCCGTCCTAAAAGGACGGGGTTTCAAACCCATTTCTCTGATGATGCCGTTGAGCGGGAAGCATATATGAGTATTGAAAAAATTGTTGAACAAGCTTTGCTGGACGGTTATTTAACGCCGTCAATGGAAGCTGAGGTGGGAAGAATCTGCAATACCGCTTCGGAACTGTCGATCGAAGAGTATATGGCTCTCGATCGCTTGATGGGCGCTTTGCTGACCGGGGAAGTTGTAGTTCTACCCCGCAAGCAGTTCATCAACGTGATGGAAGAGTTGGTACTCAGCGAGGCGATCGCCAGAGTAGCAGAAATTGAGGCGACTAGCGATATGAGCCTGGATGTGGGAGATATTGCTGCTTATGCTTTGAACAGGCTGCCGCCACTTTACGCTACTACTGAGGAAGGCGCTCATTTTCAAAGGGCTAGGGCTAAAGAGCAACTGCAGCATTTGATCGCCCAGCAAGTTAATGAGGCAATCGCCCGCAACTTGGACAGGCCCGACACTCCAAATCCCACCGCTTTGGGCAAGACTGGTGGAAACGAGGTTCTCTCCCAACTGAGCACTTGGCTGCAAGCTAACGCCACTAATTTTGAACCTAATTCTCCTTAACCCGATCCCACACCAACCCGATCGGGTCTGGTGTGGGCAACACTATAGCTCGTTCGATCGGCGATTGATTCCCGCAACTGACAGCCTTAAAATAATCTTTGGCTTTTTTCTGTTCGCGAGGAGTCGATCGAATATCGGGCTGATTGCTTACTTGAGCTAAATTAACTGCTAGTTTCAGAAACTTCAGTAGAGGAATTGGTGCTGTCTTTTGTTCCTCGCTGTTCGCGTTTTTTCCGTTCTGCTTGAATGACATCCTCGAGCACGATTCGCGCTTGAGCCATTTTTTCAAGATTGCTGCGGTACAAGTCGAGATCTTTGCTAACTTTGTCTTCTGGTAAGTGCAAAGCTGCACTCACTTTATTGAGAGTTTCGGTTCGCTTTTGTTGGTCTTTTACTAAATCCGGATCGGATTTTTCTAAAATCGAGAACAGTCCGATCGCAAACAAGCGACTGTATTTAAATTGAGGATTATTCGCGATCGCGCCCAAACACTCTTGCAAATCTCCCGCGTCTCCAAAAGTGGTCGATCGTTCCAACCACGAGAGCATTTCTTCACCTGAATGCCGTTCTGCCAAGCTTTCCAATCGCTGGGCGTCTTGTCGGTAGCGATCGGGATCGTCGTTTAAAGCCTTGCACAAAGCATTAAAAATCGACACCCGGTCTGCTTCTGGCACGTATCCCAACATGAACCGATCGAAAGCTGTCACCACACCCAAAGCATAGATCGGATCGTAGCGAAAATCGACATTCGCTGAAAGCAAGTGCATTTCTACCATCAACTCTTCCACCACTCGACGGTAAATTGAATTGATGGGTCGAGTGTGAATCGTATAGAAAGTTCGCTTAGTATCTGAAACAGTACGGTTATTATTGTTCACCTGAGTTTTATAGCTAATTCTTCCTAATTTTATTAGGGATTTTGTACAATTCTATCTTAGCTGGGATCGTTACGAAACTCAATAATATCTCGATTGTATCGATTGGCAAATGCTTAACATAATAGAGTATTTTTGTCAAGTTTCAAGCTGAATTATTGCGATCGGCATCACCGAAACCAACTTAGTCACAAGCCTCGAATTTCTGGACGCTAGCAATTGCTCAATCTCAAATCCCAAATCTAAAATCCCATGACACTTTCTCCTGAATTAAGAGCTTTAGCCAATTACATGGCGGGCGAGTTTGACAACCGAGAACAAGCACTTGCCGAGCCGACTTGGTACGTACACCTTCGCTTGTGGCAAAGACCGCTCCCCGTACCCCTGTTTTCTGAACCCAGCATTACCTTGTTTGCCGAACAAGCCAGCATTGTGAACTCGGACAAACCCTACCGCCCTAGAATAGTGCAATTGCGGCACTCTACCTCAAGCGCGGGAATGCTAGAAGCTCAGTATTATATGCTGCGAGACATCACAGCGTTTCAAGGAGCAGGTAGCAATCCCGACTTACTCAAACAGCTAACGAGCGAGCAAATTCAACTGCTCCCAAGTTGCAAGCTCTCCGTCACAGTACAAGATTTAGACACCAACGGCTATCGCTTTCGGGCATCCCTGCCTCCCGATACTGTTTGCTGCTTTGCCTACGAGGGGCAAAACTACCAGGTAAACCTGGGATTTGAAGCTTGTGCCTCGGAATTTCTCAGCTATGACAAGGGAATAAGCCCCTCGACAGGCAAACCTATCTGGGGAGCTCTCATGGGCCCTTTTAAATTTGTCAAGCGTCAGGATTTTGCCTCAGAGGTTTTGGTGTGAAGGAAGAAGGAAGAGGGAAGAAGGAAGAAGAAAGATTTAGTTCTCTAAGGGAGAGAAGGTAAATTCTGACCTTCTGTTCTTCTATTACAGCGGGTCTGCGAGCTTCTGACTTTCAACCTCACAAGAAAGAAGGAAGAAGGAAGAAGGAAGAAGAAAGATTTAGTTCTCTAGGAGAGAAGGCAAATTCTGACATTCTGTTCTTCTATTACAGCGAGTCCACAAGCTTCTGACTTTCAAATTCAAACTGTCCTTACACCTCACCAGCTCCTAGATTGCCTCAACTGGCGCGCGGCACGCCCTCTAAAGCTTCTTCTTCCGTCTCAAAAATTTCAAACACAGAATCCATCATGGTGACTTCAAACACCAGTTTGGCTTCGGGATGAACGTTACAAATACGGAAACTT
>JBOFTL010001278.1:0-5083 GCA_051652045.1 Microcoleus sp.
GATTACCTTATACAATGGCTTTGGAATCGCAACCAGAATATCAAGATGTCATCCTGTGGAATCAAGATGGATATATTACTGAATCAACAATCGCCAATATCGCGATCGAAACTCCTGCGGGCTTAATGACACCCCCTGTCAAATGCGGTTTATTACCGGGGACATTTCGCGCCCAACTTCTGGCGGAAGGAACAATTAAAGAAGGACTAATTAGCTTGGATGATTTGCGTAACAGTCAAACCGTATTTCTCATCAACTCTGTTAGACGTTGGATGCGGCTGAAAAAACAGGAAAATCGAGATGTTTGGCAAGTCGATCGATTTTAGATTTTGGATTTTGGATTTTGGATTGGGGATTGAGAATTACCTACTCCGATCGAAGAAACCGGGTTTTTACCGAATTGGCAGGCTGCAACTAAAGATTTTCCCAAAAACCCGGTTTCTGGATTCTTAGAGTGGGAATTATGCAATTCGATCGAAGAAACCGGGTGTTTCTGAATTGGCAAGATGCAATCAAATATTTTCCCAAAAACCCGATTTATGGGCTTTCATGCTTCCCATTTAGAGTGAGATTATTTCCTTCCTTATTTTGTTGAGTGCAATCTATGATGAAAAACCTACAACCTTGGTATTGGCGAAAACTTCCTCTCGATCGACGCAGCGGTTCGGAAATTTTTCAGGCTTTATTTCTCATAAAAACCCCGGAAATAGTAGGAAATACTTCTAATTTTTCCCCGCACAATATGGCTGTTCTCCTCGAAAGTCCGGCGTCAGATTCTACAGAATTGGCGAGGTATTCTATTTGTGCGGGTTCTCCACGGATAATTGACGAAAAACCTCAAATTTGGACGCCCGCGATCGGGGAAATTTTACCTTGTTTGCGGCAACTTTTAAGCTGTGAAAAAAACAGTTCAGAATTCAATTTACCGCCAGACATTCCTTTTACTGGAGGTTGGTTGGGATGGCTGGGTTACGATTTAGCATGGGAAATCGAACAACTTCCGCAACTCAATACCGATCCGCTTCCTTTCCCGGTTAGTTGTTGGTACGAACCAGAATCTTTTGCGGTTTTAGATCGTCAATGTCAAATTCTCTGGCTGGCTGCAAGTCAACCCGCCCAACTCGACGTAATGCAGGATCGATTAGAGCAATATCGAGGTCAATTAAAAAATATAGAATTGCCGAAATCTTCCCAAAGAAAATCCATTACCCCTATTTTAAACTTATCCAAAAATGAGTATCAAGAAATAGTGTGCCAAGCCCAAAAATATATTCAAGCAGGTGATATTTTTCAAGCTAATTTATCGGTACGATTTGAAACTCAAACAAATTGCGATAGTTGGTCAATTTATCGCGCTTTGCAACAGATAAATCCTTCTCCATTTGCAAATTATTGGCAAACTCCTTGGGGGGCGATCGTCAGTTGTTCGCCCGAAAGATTGGTAAAATTATCAGGAAAACAAGTCGAAACTCGACCGATCGCGGGAACTAGACCTCGCGGTTCAACCAAGATTCAAGATGCAGAATTAGCCCGAGAGTTAACAGAAAATCTTAAGGAACAAGCCGAACATATTATGTTAGTAGATTTAGAGCGCAACGATATTGGGAGAGTGTGCGAATGGGGGTCTGTAAAGGTTAATGAATTTCTGACAATTGAACGGTACAGTCACGTCATGCATCTAGTCAGTAATGTTATCGGTACATTGAGAGAAGATTGCGGACCGATCGACCTAATTAAAGCTGTATTTCCGGGAGGTACGATTACGGGTTGTCCGAAAGTGCGCTGTTTGGAAATCATCGAAGAATTAGAACCAGTAAAGCGCAATTTATTTTACGGTTCCTGCGGTTATTTAGACTGGCGCGGCAACTTGGATTTAAATATCTCGATCCGCACGCTTTTATATGCACCAAACAGCAGCGGTAAATCGGGAGGAACAGTTTGGGGACAAGTGGGTGCGGGAATTGTTGCTGATAGCGATCCGGAAAAGGAATGGAAAGAGTCATTACATAAAGCACAAGCTCAACTTAATGCTTTAAAATTAGCAGAAATGTTTTTGGGTAATTGGTAATTGGGAATTGGGAATTGGGAATTGGGAATTGGGAATTGGGAATTGGGAATTGGGAATTGGGAATTGGTAAATTGACATTGCTGAAAAATGTAAGTAGTCAGGACTTGATTACTCTGAGATATTGCAAACCAAAGTCCTCACTACGAAACGTTTTCGATCGCGCTAAATCGACTTTATTTTTGTTGGCGCGAGCTAGCAGCCACAGAATGTTATATAATTGTAAAAAAATATTAAGGTATGATTTCAATGAGTTTAGTTTTTTCAGCACTGGGACTTCTACTAGCCCTACTGATAGTGGGCTTGGCAATTTATCTAATTACGGCTAGGACATATCAATCGTCTCACTCCGTAGCTAATTCCTACGACGAATGGACTGAAGACGGTATTTTGGAATTTTACTGGGGCGAACACATTCATTTAGGCCATTACGGCGCGCCGCCGCAGCGGAAAGATTTTCTAACTGCTAAATCCGACTTCGTGCATGAAATGGTGCGCTGGGGAGGTTTAGATAAATTGCCGCGCGGCACCACCGTTTTAGATGTCGGCTGCGGAATTGGCGGTAGCAGCCGCATTTTGGCAAAGGATTACGGCTTTAAAGTTACCGGTATTACTATCAGCCCGCAACAGGTAAAACGCGCTAAAGAGTTAACTCCAGAGGGAATTGACGCACAGTTTCAAGTTGATGATGCGATGGCAATGTCATTTCCTGACGCTAGTTTTGATGTGGTATGGTCGATCGAAGCTGGGCCGCATATGCCTGACAAAGCAATTTTTGCTCGCGAGTTAATGAGAGTAATTAAACCCGGTGGAATATTGGTTGTAGCTGATTGGAATCAAAGAGATGACAGGCAAAATCCGCTAAATTTTTGGGAAAAACCTGTCATGCGGCAACTTTTGGATCAGTGGTCCCATCCGGCATTTTCCAGCATTGAAGGCTTTGCCGAATTGTTAGCAGCAACGGGATTTGTAGGGGAAGAAGTTGTCACCGCCGATTGGACGGAACCGACTCTACCTTCTTGGATCGATTCTATCTGGCAAGGAATAGTTAAACCGGCAGGATTGGTGCGTTTTGGTTTATCTGGCTTCATTAAATCGCTGCGAGAAGTGCCGACTATTTTACTGATGCGGCTGGCCTTCGGTAGCGGATTGTGTCGGTTTGGAATGTTTCGCGCGGTGCGCGGAAATTCGCAACAGCAACTGACAGAAACTGTGATTCCCCAATCTGTTGGAGTTTGACACTCCGGGCGCGTAAACGCACGGCGATTCTTTAGTAAGGTGCGCACTGCGCACCCTACAAATAGAGTCTGTGCGTAAGTTCTATCAGGACTTACGCAACTGACGAATTTTTAGATGGAACTTACCCGATACGCTCGATCGCGAGAGGTTTCAAAACTTTCAAAACAAAGGTGTATTGACAAAATCTACTTTCTTCTAACCCGTATTGTTTTGATAGTTCGATCGCAAAAATCGGAAAACTTATCAAGCTGGCGTACCTCTAACGCTTTCTTTGTACCAATTACTATTTTGAATTAAAGTGCGATCGCACCAATTAGCATCAGTGAGGGGATAGTCAAGCCGGTAGTGACCGCCTCGACTTTCGGTGCGGAAAGCAGCACTTTTGAGAATTAAATATCCAACATCTAATAAATTGCCTAATTCACCCCAATTGCGCAACAACAGGCTATTTTCTGTTTCGCTAGGAGAAAAGTTGAGGATTTGTCCGGGCTGCAAATTAAGCAAAATTTGACTCAAAGATAAGGACGCAAATTCTTGCTGCCAAAGCTCAACTCGATCGATCGCGCTTGCCAAAAGTGCCTCTGTACGACAAATTCCAGCACTTTGCCACACTAAATCGGGTAATTGATTCCGCAGCTTGGCGATCGTTTCTATATCCTCCGCAGCGATCGATCGCTCTAAGATAATTTGGGCTGCATTTTCCTCCGGTAAATCTACGATCGGGTTTCCTGCTGGTACCTGCAACAGTGACATTTGCGCGCCAAAAACCAGACATTCCAGCAAAGAGTTACTTGCCAAACGATTGGCCCCGTGAACTCCCGTACTCGCCGTTTCTCCCACAGCATACAAACCGGGAATTGAAGTTTGGTTGAATTTGTCAGCGACAACTCCGCCCATCCAATAATGGGCGGCGGGCGTCACCGGTATCGGGGCACAAAACACATCAATACCCCAATCCGCGCACACTTGAATGATATTCGGAAACCTGTAACGCAAGCGATCGGGCGCGATCGGGCGCAAATCCAGCCAAACCTGCGGTTGTTTTGTCTGCTGCAAGTGGCGGAAAATCGCTCGGCTGACAACATCCCGAGGGGCGAGCTCCCCACTTGGGTGATAGTCAAATGCAAAGCGATAGCCCTTATCATCTACCAAGTGAGCTCCTTCTCCCCGCACGGCTTCGCTGATCAAAAACCGAGGTGCCCCCTCTTTGCTGAGGGCTGTAGGGTGAAACTGTACGAATTCTAAATCCCGCAACAGAGCCCCGGCGCGCCACGCAATCGCCACTCCATCCCCGGTACTCACCGACGGGTTGGTTGTTTGAGCAAATACCTGTCCGCCACCGCCCGTTGCCAGCACTACCGCCGATGCTTTCAACCACTTGACAGTCGAGTCGCAAATCGCGCTAATCCCCTGACAGCAACCTGTTTCGGTAAGCCACAGACTTAGGGCAAAAGCGGGGGAAATGATTTGAATATTTTTGCGACTCAATACTTTTGCTGTCAGCGTGCTCACAACTGCTTTGCCCGTAGTGTCGGCGGAGTGGAGTACTCGGCGGCGGGAGTGGGCTGCTTCGAGGGTGAGGGCTAAATCTACACCCGCGCGATCGAACGCAACGCCCATTTCGATCAGAGATTCAATGCAAGCTGGGGCTCGATCGACCAAAAATTTCACGGCGTCGGCATCACAAAGACCGGCCCCTGCCGCTAGCGTATCTTGAAAGTGCAACACTGCTGAATCTTCCGGGGCGATCGCGGCTGCAATTCCCCCTTGAGCCCAATC
>JBOFTL010001279.1:0-4365 GCA_051652045.1 Microcoleus sp.
CTAATTCAACTGCGATACCCGATATTAACCCGCCGGATCTCGATCGAATTCGAGAAATTGCCAAAGCACAAAATGCCACTTTTGTCGAATATTCGATATCTTTTTTAGAAGAACTATTTATCTGGGTAATTCAGCCGACAGGCGCCATTGACTTTCGCCAAGTTGACCTCAATTACCAACATACTCCGCTCAAAAATTTGGTTGCGGAATCTCGCGAGGCGATCGGCATCAGACAGCGCGACTTCAATTCAACCCTAAAAATTGACCCTGGCGATTTCGTCAAACTCAACGACGATGCCCCGAATTGGGAACCTTGGCAAGTAATATCTGTGGATGAAACTAACAATATTCTTGCACTCTGGCAATCCTCATTTCCCGAAGGATTGACTATTCCCAGGCCGGTAATTGATGTAACAGCAAAAGTGCGATCGAACCGCGTCAATTACCCGCGCTTCCAAAAACTCCACCAACTGTTAATCGAACCGATCGCGGATTTATTACCAACAGATCCAGAAGCTCGAATTATCTTTATTCCTCAAGGCGAATTGTTTTTCGTTCCCTTTCCAGCATTGCAAGACGCTGATGGAAAATTCTTAATTGAAAAACATACAATTCTGACTGCTCCGGCAATCCAAATTCTAGAATTAACCAGTCAAAAACGGCAGGAAATGTCCGATCGAACTGGAGACATTCTCATAGTAGGAAATCCGACGATGCCAAAAGTTGCTTTAGGTCTGGGATCGCCCGCGCAGCAGTTATCAGCTTTGCCGCATTCAGAAACCGAAGCTAACACCATCGCCCAATTATTTTGCACTCAAGCCCTCACCGGCAATGCAGCTACCAAAAAAGCCGTAATCGAGCGATTTCCAAAGGCCCGCATCGTCCATTTAGCCACCCACGGATTGTTCGATCGCGATCGCGCTGCTGAAGCCGCGATCGCCCTTGCGCCCGATGAAAATGACAGCGGTTTTCTGACTGCTGAGGAAATTTTGAATTTAAATATCGAGGCGGATTTAGTAGTTTTAAGTGCTTGCAATACTGGTAGGGGGAGAATTACAGGCGACGGCGTTATCAGTTTGTCGCGCGCTTTAATTGCGGCTGGGGCATCAAGTGCGATCGTGTCTTTGTGGCCGGTACCTGATGCTCCGACAGCCGATTTGATGGTGAAATTTTATCAAAAGCTCGATCGTGCGGGTAACAAAGCTTTAGCGTTGCGCTACGCCATGTTAGAAACGATGCAGCAGCATCCGAATCCGAAAAATTGGGCGGCTTTCACACTTATCGGCGAAACATGAGCGAGATTTTTGCAGGTGTCAAAATATGGTACGCTCAAGAGCCAGATATTCATCTGTGTTAAGGTGTGAGGAAGTGATTCCAGAATTCGATGAAAACGGCAACCTACCCCCAGGAGTACATTTTTGCGAATGGGAAGAATTTGTAGAGCGATTTGGAACCAACGAGAAAAGGCTGCTTTTAATGCGCGGACTGCGAATGGCAATGGAGCAACTCAAAGCAGCTAATTGCCGGACAATTTATATCAACGGCAGTTTTGTTACCATTAAACCAGATCCAGGAGATTTTGATGCTTGTTGGGATAGAGAAGAGGTGGATATAAATTATCTCCGAATTCAAGCTCCTAAATTGCTGAATTATTACGATCGCACCGGACAAAAAGCTAAATACAAAGGGGAAATCTTTGCATCTGACCAACCAGTAGGTAATTATGGAATAGATTCTTTTGAGTTGTTTCAGCGAGATAGAAAGCAAAATAGAAAAGGTATTATTGCGATAGATTTAGTGAGGTGGGACCCATGATTAAAGATGAAAAACAGTATGAATTCAGTCAAGAACTTGCTAGAGAATTTGCAGAATCTATTGCTGCGCTAGAAAGGGATGAAGTTCGCAAAAAAAATGACTTTGATGGCTGGGAAGTGATAAGAGGTTCATTAAAATCTCACTTGGATAAATTAAAGTCAGAAATTGCTGAATATGAGATGCTTATATCTCACGATCGCCACACTCCAATAGTATTAACACTTGATGATATTGATTATTTAGCCCAAATATTGATTAAAGCTCGTATGGCAGCCAAGCTCAGCCAAAAACAACTAGCAGACTTAGCTGGACTAACAGAAGAACAAATCAAACATTATGAAGATAATGACTATGAGGATGCCAGCTTTCTGGATGTAATATTTGTAATTAATGCACTGGATATCAAAATTAAAAAATGTGAGTTTCTAGTTCCTTTAGATACCTTAAGAAGAACGCCAGTTACCAAAGAAGAATTACTTTCCTCAACTCATCGTCTTCACAGCGAACAAGATCGACAAACGATCGGGCAAGTTCGATCGATAAATTAGCGATCGCTCTTGAAAAGACCATAAATATTGAACGGCCGATCGCTCTTAAAAATAGCATAGTCCGCCAGGGGTTCAAACCCCTGTCTCATAGCGAAAGTCGGTTGAAACCGACTGAAAATAAACTGAAAATAAGGAATGAGAATTAAATAACTTGCATTTTTTGTAGGTTGGGACCAGGAACGAAACCCAACGCCACGCTCGAACGTTGGGTTTCATGCTTCAACCCAACCTACGAAGTTATTTAATCCACGATCCTAAGCATATTAAACAGTCCTCTTTCAGAGGACTTTCGCTATGAGACGGGGAATTCATTCACTCCTAGGAGCGGATGAAAGCGACAGAGATATTGAACGGCCGATCGATAAAAAAATCTTTATCAATATTTATTCACCCAGCGGTTATAATGATCGCAACAGATTGTCCGACAGATAATCTCGATCGCCCAGGCAAGGTCAAGGTCTTTTTTTCAAGCGCATTAAGTGTATTATGTCAGACTTAAATTCTCAAGTTTCTGCCTTGATTCCGTACCAAATCGACCTGAAAACGGGCAAAGTAATCGGTCAGTCAAATTCTTTCATCTCTCTAGTAAATCCTCCCAGCGACTCCAACCGAGACAGTTGGTTAGAAGCCTCGGTAAAAATACAATTTAACGGCAACGTCAAGAAAGCAAAATTGATAGTTGAATACGAAAAAAAACCATCAGGATGGACGGTAAATCTCGGTGACTCGCCGTCAAATAACGGCTATGGAGGAGATGCCAGCACTCAAAGCCGCGATGCTGAAATGCAAATTGTCAATCAAAATCTGGCAGTTTTCGGGAATGACTACAATACTCCTGCTGGTGGGGAACTCACCCAGGGAAAAGTACCGAACTTTGTGAATAACAGTTCCCGCGTGGAGTTAGAAATTAGCAACGAACAACTGACATGGGATAACAAAAAAGGAATTAAAAATACTCTTAGCTCCCCCTATCTTTACGCTATTAAAAATCAACCAGATGCTACTGGAGCGATCAATTCGGAGATTTATGCCGGATTTAACAGAGTGATTTCTGGCCCTGGAAATCGCATCGGATCGGGTGCTAACAAGGTGACAATTTTACTCAATCCGATCGACTATACTATTAATGCTAATTTCCCAACTGTTAAGGAAGGCAACTCTGGCACAACAGAAGTCGCCTTTGTTGTTAACCGCAGCGGTTGTATCGAGTTGTCCAGCAACATAAATTATGCGATCGCGGGTACTGCGACTAACGGCAGCGATTACAACAATATCGGCGGCAAATCCGGTGCAACTGGTGCAACTGGTACGATTAATTTTGCCGCAGGTGAAACATCGCAAACTATTACCATCGATATTTTAGCCGATCGCGCGATCGAACCCGATGAAACTATTGAAATTACCCTGTCAAATCCCTCTGGATTGGATGCTACACCGACAATTATTACGGCCGTTGCCACCATAACTGTAACTGATGACGATCGCGCCGGCATTGCCATTAATCCAGCAGGATTAATTACTCCCGCAACAGGTAGCAAGGGAAATTTCACAGCCAAACAGCAGTCCGAACAGAATACTGATTTTTATGTAGATTTGAGTAGTTTCACTTCAGTGGATGGGAAACTTTTAACCGTTTCTTATTCTCTGATAATTTTGGTATTGATACTGTTGTCGCTCTTGAAGTATGGAAAGACTTTTCGATATTGAGTAATTACAGTTCGATCGACAGTCTAATATAGGACTTTGGCACAGAAACCGGGTTTCTTCGATCGTCCTGGAGGCACAGAAACCGGGTTTATTTGAAAAACCTCAGACATCGAATAAAAATTTACAAAGAAACCTGGTTTCTCACCATTCATGCGTAAGTCCTATAATCAACACTCCCCTTTAGAGCTTTTTAAAAAAACTCTCTCCCCCTCCTCTCCTAAGTCTCGATCCAGCCGGATTAATTCGGGTACTTGTTAAATTTTGTAAAAAATTGCCAAATTCCGCGAAAAAGTTG
>JBOFTL010001280.1:0-35520 GCA_051652045.1 Microcoleus sp.
GTGAGATGGACGCCTGCGCCTGATCTTTCAAAGACGGCTGCATCCTGAGCTTGAGCTGCGGTACCGGGGGGGTATTGCCTGGGGGTTTGGGTGGTTTGAACGGTCATAGGAACCTATCTTGAGCCATACATTTCTTCAATATCGTCTCGATTGTATTGTAGCCCTCGTTCATACTCTTCCCGCGTCCATCTCAAAATATGAGGATTTACAGTTCCAATAGTCATCAAATCGACAATCCAGATGTTTACGTCAGCTTGAAATTCTGGGCTTGACATTGCGTAAGACATTGCGACATAAGGATGCAGCCACGTCTTCTGATCTCCATCAATGTCGTATTGAATTAATGCCGTTGCACCCTGGGAGGACTCTCCACCCCTAGTCGAAAGCCTTTGCTCCACAGCCATTCCAGACCGTACGCTCAAGCGCGCCAAAAGTCTTTTCGAGAATTCGGTTTTGCGCCAATCGGCCAACCTTTTATTGAGAATTGCGCTCATATCCGTTGCGCAAAAATACCCATCTTTTCCCCGGATCTCAATTTTCTTCCCATTGAACTCGGGAAAATTGTCGAAATAAGATAACATCAATTTAGCCATAGTCGAATTAGCCTCGATAATTGGTCAGCCCCAGCGGTTACTGGGCATCCCTACATAATATGCAAAACCCCGGCAATTGTACAGACTGCTGGGGTTTTGCATATTATGTAGGAAATCCTACCGCAACATCATTAAATCCTACCGCTATCCCCGCAGTAAATCCGACTGCACGGTACGGGATAGACCATGGTGGGGTGATCACGCCAGTCACCCGGTTCCGCCGCCCATACCACACTCCTTTGCCCCCGATGTACGATCGCCGTTCCTCAAAGCTCATCACCGTAGTATCGAGCAGATAAATGTCATCGTCAACGTTATTGTACGGCACGATCACCCATGGGCAAGGAATGGGGTCAGCCAGCCACTCGTCAGTAGGTCTAAAGGCCAGATCCTGCGCCTCATGCCGCCCAATCCTGATGGCTCCTTCCTGCAATGCTCGCAGTTTCATCGCTCTGTTATTATCGCAGTATAGCCCCAGGTCGATCGTCATGGGATGGTCGTTGTCCGGGGCATCTGGCGGGTACTCAAACCGCGCCTCTGCATAAAGTTCTCGCTGATCGACGACTCGCCGCTGTGGTGCCCAGGATGTCCCCGGAGGGGTGCTTTCCCCAACGCTGGTTGCCTGTGAACTGTAGCGACGGTTTGTCTTGTCCCCTGGGCGTACAATTGACTCAGTATATAAGTACAAATCCTTGGCCAAATACACCCACCGCTGGGTTTTCACCTGATCTATTTTTAACTCAGTCCCGGAGCTGGGTAGTATCTTGGTCGTTTCCACAATCTGATCAATTTCTACCCCGCGCACGTAAATCCCTTTGACCCATGCGTTTGTGCTGCGATATCGGTAGGTTGTTGAGATTATTTTAGTAGTAGCAATCGGCGCTAACGTGCTACCTGTCAATCGCTGTTCCCGAACTGTAATAGTTTTGCTGAGCAAATGGGCATCAAGTCCTGGCCATGGGGGGAGTACCGGATTAGTGTTGGCGATCTCGGCGATCGCACCACCATAGGTTTCTACCGTGATTTCCTCAAAACTTCCAATATTGCCAGGATTTGGACTATCTTGCCCACCTGACTGTAATCCAGCTATTTGCTGCGTTCCTGACTTGGTGGTTGTGCGAGTGGTCGCCGTCGTGAAAACTGAGACCGTCTCAGAGGCTGCGCTGTCTGATGTGTTTGTCGTTGTGGTGGACGCTGGCGGATCGACGTAGGGATATCGATAATTGCCCACCCCGATCACCTGCACAAATCCGGCTGGCTTCTCGCGTTCTGACTGCGATCGCTTATTGATCAGCAAGGTGGGAGTATCTTCAAAAAAAGAAATTTCTGATGTGGGCAGGCTCTGCCTCAAAGTATCGGTAAAGCTGGCGTGCCATGCGGTACGGGCATTAATCGTCGGGAACCAGTTGGTAGGAGATCCCGGCCATGTGTAGTTTGTCGTGGTTGCAGGCAATCCTGCACGTCGCACCCGCACCCGCTCCTGAGCATCCACCCAAAGAATAAACCCGGAATTATCGTACAAAATCCTGGCACAGTGTTCGACTGCGGACGATCCGCCTTCAAATGTCGCCGTCCCATAAATTCGGTCTTGTGGCTGTTCGTCGCCAGGGAGAAAAGTGATTTCCGGAAGGTTGAACACTCGCAGCCACCAGTTGACCGTTTGCCACACGGGCACATCAACCGTAGGCACAATGATCGAAATATCGATATCGCCAGGATGCGGGTATCGCTTATCTTTCAAGGCAAACAGATCGCCCAATTCTAACTCTAGACTGCCAATGCCCTTTTGTCCTTCCTCTATCCCGTCATCATAAAAGTTGTCGAGGATTCGGAATGTTCGATGCAATATCCAGTCCGTGGTTGCGGCGTTACGGACGGATAGCTCTATCTTGGATGCAATGCCCCATCTGGCATTAAATCGCGTCTCCAGGTCGAGGCCAGAGCCAGTCTCGTTGACGAGTAGGATTGAGCAAGTACAGCTCTCGTAGCCCTCCGCATCCAGTCCCCGACCTTTTGGCTGGGACTGGAACCCCTTGAAATAAGGAGTGATATCCAGTGGGCTATCAGAGACGCCCACGTAGGAGATTAAGCGGAGGGGGAGGGCTGAGTAATTGGTCATTATCCACCCAAAAGAACAAGTTGATATTGCCCTGTGCAGGCTTGCCGTAGACTCGTTCTGAGCTGCTCTAAGCTCGCAGCGCCTTGCATGTGTTCTAACACTCTGCGCTGATGTGTTTCAAGAATCAATACGCCATCATCGCTCAAAAATTGATGCAGTTTATCCCACGATCCAGTTTCAGCTTGACAACGTTTGACCTCTGCATAAATGCCAGTAGGCAGGTAGTCATACACTAATTCCTTGGTCAATTTTGCAAACAACATTGGGCGTTCAATCCCCTCAACGATAAGCCCGGTTAGCCTAGATAAATGCTGGTAATATTCTTCTGGGAATCGTTTTTGCCAGACGGTAGGAGCAGGCAAGCAGCATAGCTCAATAATTTCTTGAGCGGTAAGCCTTGGCCGAATGGGAGCTTTATACTTTGTGACATCTTGGATAAGTTTGCGAAGACCATAGGCACGAAAAGTGCGGCTGTATTTCTTGGCCGTAGAGCTTTGCTTTTCTTCTGCGTAAAAGCCAATCACTTCAGCAGCAACAAAGTCGGGAATCCCGCCAGAAAAGTCAATGGTGGCCACCTCAATCCCGCTCTCTGCAAGGTATTCGTCGATTTCGCGAGTTAAATGGTGGCCACCTTTCCCCCACGCGCTTCGATTGACCCCAGTCATTCGGCTCAGCCCGCGCAAAGAGACAAATCCGTTCCCTGCCTCATTACAATGCAGCTCTTTGGTCAGTGAGTCAAAAAGTGTTATCTTTGTTGTGGACATATTGTTTGCTCCTAATTAGCAAATAATGTGTCCAATTTTATCAGTATTAAAAAGAACGCGCCAGCGGCGGCATATAGATCGGGGATTGGGGACGCACCCTCTAGCGCAGTCCCAGCAAAGCTTCCAAGCATTTTAGGCAACATTTGGGCATCACCAGAGCTTACTCTTGCCAGCAGCTTTATGATCGAACTTAAATTCGTTCCGCAAAGGCGTGCCACGCCCCGACGGGTCACAAATCCATGGCCGTCTTCGTCACAATGGATTTCTTTGAGAAAAGGTTGGAATATTGCTAAACTTGTGTCAGCCATAGTCTAATTGCCTAGATAATTGGTCAGTCCCAGCAGTTACTGGGCACTCCCATATAATACGCAAAACCCCGACAGTTGTACACCCTGCCGGGGTTTTGGTATCTTTGAAAATAAAGGTAGCCCCCATGACTGTCGAAGATTTTTGCAAGCAATACTATCAGCCACAGACGCTGATCGTCACCTACTACGGCGATCAGTACCTAGCCAGGGTGCATAAAAATCAACTTGAATTGTTCAAACAACTCCCTGGCGGCGAGCCTCGCAATATTATCCTTGGCGGATCCACTCAGATTACGGCACATCCTGAGCCACCGGAATTGGTGTTACAGGGTTCCACTCTTCCAGTGTAAAGTCAATTCGATAGCGACTCTCAAAGCCTCGAGTAGAATATCGCCCATAATCAACAAATTCCTTCCAAGCCACGTCATATTGTGCGAAGAAGTGATCTGTAGCGGCTCGCACTGGCAGAGTATAGGTGATCGCAGGATTAAACCGTGCCCTCACCCTGGGCTTGGTCTCAACCGTCACCAGTCGCCCATCGTATAGCCTTGTGACGGTTCTCTGCTCCCGCCACAGTTTGACCATATCCAACAAATCCAGATACTCAGCCTCGGTCAGATTATGGAGCTTACCGCGCATCACGTAGGGCACGCTGTAGGGCAGTGCTTCGCGGTGGGAATATCCGGCGTAGGAGTAAAACTGCTCTGCCAACTTCTCGGGGTCGCGCTCTCTGTAGTAGCCCCATTTAGAGAGTTGGTCATCACCTGTTCCTGAGACAAATTTGTCATCCGCCCAGGGTAGAGTGCGATCGATTGTGCTACACACAAACCGCAGCGATGGACCAAACGGATAAGTAGGGACTAGGGGTGGGGGACAGGGAGCCATGGCAATCGTTTTTGAAGGGATATTGCGGTTGTCACATTTTGCGACAACTTGTTACTATGTAGATGTAGTCTCTTGGTCGCATCTATGGATAGTTTAGCTGTTGATTCAATTAATGTGAGAAAAACAGAAGACGAACGTTTTTCTGTTTATGATGCCATCCAGTTTATTGCTCAGAAGAAAAATCAGAGAATGGTTTGGAAGCGTTTGTCAGAGCAGTACCCAGAGGTTGTGACAAATGTGACTACCTGTAAGTTTCCAGGAGCTGGGCAAAGAGAAACTCCAGTCGCGGATAAAACAACAATTATTGAAATCATTGCTTTATTGCCTGGTGAAGTAGGCGGGAAGACCAGGAAGGCAGCCGTTGAGTTATTGCTTCAATATATTGAAGCACCTGAAGAATTAGCAAAGCGCGCGATCGCCAAAATTAATGATGCTGACAAACTCAAGGAAGTACATGAAGATGCGTTCAGAAAATACATCAACCACTATCATCCATTAATGGGCAAAATTAAGCAAAGAGATGGATTAAGTCCGACAACATATCAGCACGCCAACACTTTGAACACAAAAGCCTGTATGGGAGCCGAACCAGCAATCATCAAGGCTAGGCGTGGCGGCAAGACCGCGCGAGAGCACGCAACCTCTGAAGAACTGAGCCGATTAGCTGTACTGCAAGAGGCTCAATGCGCAGGACTCAAAAAAGTCGACGCGCGAGGCCATTCTGAGATTTCTGGCGTGATTCAAAATGCCGCTGATGAATTTCAGCTATTTCTTGAAAAATTTGGAGTGGTTTAAGAGTTAAACACGATCGCCCATTCCGGCAGTGGAGATTTGAACCCACGACCTCCCCAACCGCAAAGAACACCCTATTGGGTACGGCTGAGGTGCTCTATCCTGGCTGAGCTATGCCGAAATGGTGCGATCGTGTTTTTATTCTAACTGAAAATTGCATCAAGGGCGATTGCCTAATGGACGCGAAATTTTACCTTTGATTAGGATTGTTGTCATTAGCGGCTCAAGCCCTGCGCAGTAACATTTTTAAGACCCCACCATTTGCTGCAAGCTGTAGCCCTGCCCCCGCAGGAAATGTTGCGGGCATTGCACCATACACAAAATTTGCTTGTAGGTGCGAGTAGGAGTTAACTGCTCCCGTGTTGGGGTTTCCGCTAATTGATCGTGTATTTGATGCTGGCAAACCTCTTAATGCCATGGTTGCAGACGAGCTGACTGCCCATGCAAACCAATACCAGCCAGGTTGAAGTATTAGATTCGGTGTAATTGCTCCCGTTTTAACTCCTGTCGTCGCCGCGTCGTAAGCCTGTACGTCCGTTCCCGCGATCAATGTTCCTGGGTATCCAGTGGCCAAAGAAGTATATAGCCCAATCCGATAAGTTGCGCCAGCTAATAGCGCTGAAACATCAGACCAAATCTGATTAATAGATTCAGCCTTTTCAATTAAGATCGGAGCGGCTTTAATGACTCCTGTTCCATGTACAAACGTCGAAGCAGAGGCGGCTACTGTAACTTCTGGAGTAATATAGCTGCCGCTGACTCGATATGGGAGCGTATGGAATAAAGCCAGACTTCCTTCTGGCTTTATCTCTGTCATTGTGGCAAACCGAGGCGTTACAGATATGCTGGGACTTGCTACCTCGGATTGAAAGGTAGCATTCAGGGTTTGCACTGTTGTTAGGCTTGGGACTGCAACTGAAAATTCTCCAGTATGATCCCAGCTATTCCCTTTATCAATCCGATCGACTGACTGACCAAGACCCAATCTAAGTAAAACTGTTCCTGCAAGTAGAGTCTCTGACAATGCAGTGATCCTGATGCGGAGAATCCCTGAACGCTCGTTTGCTCCAGTGATTAAAAGATTGTCGTTGTTTTGATTACTAGCAATTAAATTGCCATCGATATAAATATATAAATTTGCTAATGTTGACGTTCCGCTATTTTGAATAACAGAAAAGCCTGTGTCAATTTCCCATGTAGTAAATGGCTGAAAACTAGCCCCGCCAAGCTTAAAGCTTAATATTGGGACTTCTGCCGTTGAGTTATTAACGGGTGCTCCTGGCGGCCAATTATGTGTGATGACGTTCGGATTGAATCCACTACCTAGCTGCTCATGGACAACTGGTTGTCCATTAGCACTGGAGGCCAATAGCCCCTCTATCCTATTGGTAGAGCTGCTGATCAACGGAACTGTTCCAGACTGATCGGGCAATGTGATTGCCCTGTTTGCTGTAGGATTCCATTGCAAGCGAGCGAGGAAGCCGTTAAAAAACTCAACAGCTCGTTGCCCACTTCCTCGCATCCCTACTCGAAACGCGGGACGATGAGTGGCTTCTAGATCAACGTATTTTTTGCCCATCAGGTGTTGACCGCATAGTGCACAATAATTCGAGCCGAGCCAGCGGTCGCCCCGCCAGCGACGTAGGTAGCGATCAAATCTTCTGCCGCTGCCGCAGGTGCCAATCCGGGGGAAAACTCGTAATAGGTTCCAGCCGGGTCGGTTAGATCAATCACTCCAGAAGCAAGATATTTGGACGTAGAACCTGCAATGCCAACGGAAAACGATGCGCCCGTTCCGCCAACCCATGGTGTGTCAATCACAACTCGCCCTAACTGAAATTCGGCGTTGGCAGGTAGTTGGAATAAGGTGAGTGGGGAGGCCGTCCCAAACGATAGAGTAGTTGTATCAGGGGCAGGTGCGCCCGTTGCCGCAACTGGAGCCAACTCCAGTTCGATTACTCCAGCCGCCGTCCCTGGTCGCTGCCTGAGAAACTGCCCATCCGTGCCTTTTGATGGAGGAGCAATAATCTCGAGATTTGCTGTTGCTGCTGCATTTTTACTGATTGTTAAAGTCCGATCAGCTCCAGTCCCCGTTGCGTCAGCGTTGATTACAATGCTGTTGGCATTTGCGTTAATCTGCCCAGCGGTTAAATTGATATCAGCATTATCCGCCTTGTTCCGAAGAACAAGATTTCCCGCAACGTTTTTAAGCCGAACGCCTGTAGCCCCTACTCCAACGAGAAAGCTCGATAGAGTAG
Source organism: Microcoleus sp. (assembly GCA_051652045.1). GTDB lineage: Bacteria > Cyanobacteriota > Cyanobacteriia > Cyanobacteriales > Microcoleaceae > Microcoleus. Next base: position 7,720 of record JBOFTL010001280.1, read on the forward strand.
TCCCAATTAGATCTTTCCAGCCGTTAGCCATTTTAAATCCTCCAATCTAAATAAATAATCCCGTTCCCTTGTGTTGCTCCATTTTGCTGAATTGACAACAAAATAGGAGTGTTTGCCGTGTATCGATGTTGTGGAGTGTATTCCCACTCAACCGACTCCATCGGATCAAGTCTGTTTGGCGGGAACAATCTACCTGGGTCGGTTGCATCGCCTATTGACAGCAGAGCCGGAGCGTTGAACGCTGTCAGAATGTGAATCTTGACTGTTGCTACTAGCGCCCCTTGAGGCGCAGTCCAAATAGGCGCTGGGGTTGCATCCCCCCAAGAAAATGGGGCAGACAAAGGCGAGGCCGCTTCCAACGCCGCAATCGCACCTTGCACCGTCGCAGGCAGCCCAGCTACGGGTGGGTTGAGCGGCACCTGATCTGCTGTTGTTGACCCTACTCCACCTCCCTGACTGAATAAACCTCGTTGATAAACCTTTACAACCTGCCTTCCGCCGCTTTGCACGACTTTTATGATCATTGGGCGGCCTCCCAACAGACAAACGCGCGCCCACGGAATACCGCCTCTACCCTCAACCCTATCTGATACTCCAGATCCCAGTAGTAACCCTGCTGGTAGATATCGATCTCTTTATTTTTCCGCTCAATTACAAATTGATTGCGATCCTGAAAATCCCGTGCAGGGATTTGAGCCTGAGGTAAATCCAGCCACTCGCAGTTTGTAGGTAAGATCCGCGTCACTTCTGAGGTTAGGGATGCCACCACAATTCCCCTCTCTGGAGTAGTGGTGCAAGTAAACGTTGCCAGCGGGGCAGGGTCGACCTCTGCCTTGCGGATTGCACCCCGGTAAGTGCGCCCAGTGAGGTCGATAGGTGGCCCCTCTGCTCCAGTCCCACAAGAGACCGTTGCTTTGCCCGGGTACGGCTCAATCTGCAATGTTTTGGAACCAATGGCCAGGGCATCGGCATTGAGCATCACATCCACCGTTTCGCAGCTATCAGGCAACGGAAACGACAATACAGTCCCCAGCGGCAATGCCACTGTTAGAGGCTCAATATTGAGCAGGGTGGCATTTGGTTTTAAATCCTTGGATAGTACAATTTCATGCACAAATTGAAACGCAGGGTCAAACGTCGCTCCTTTGCGGATCAAAATGTTGTACTGCGCTATTTCCACGGTTAAAACCTGTACTGATAGGGTCTGTACTTATGGAATGGCAGCAGTAGGTATTCCGGCCAGCCACCTACCGCTACCGTGCCAGGAGAATCACCTTTTTCACTAGATCCAAAATACTCGATTTTGCTCTCCCGGTAAACGTCTTCGGACTTAATCCCTGCAACACTTGCACCCATTCGGAGTGCATGATATTCCAGGAGTTGCCCAATTGCGAACTTAATGGCGATCGCGTCCTGGGAGAGATCGGTAGCCTCAAAATCAAACCCTCCGGTATAACTCAGTCTCAACTCAATTTGCTGAGCAGCGGCTGAGTACCCGCGACGATTAAAGTTTTGAACAATGTTCACCTCTGGGTCTAGGAATTCAATGCTATTGATTTTAATCTCGTAGTATTGAGGGTCTAGCGTCTCCCAAGCCCCATCTGGACATGGTCTACGGAATCGATTACGACGGTTAATTCCGCGCAATTCTACCGTGATTTCTTGAGTGACATCGATCGGCCAACATCGAACGAAATACTCTCGTTGGGCTTGGTGAAGAACTTGCTCCTCTCTGTGCGATCGCCGTTCAAGTTGGCGTTGCGCCCCCAAGAAGCCTTCTACTACCCCAGTGAGCATTGCAAGAAAGCCTGGTAGCTTTTCCTCGTCAATTAGCCCACTGGAATAGTAAATGTCTTCGTCGCTAGCTGTCAGGATCGACATATCGAGGGCATCCAGTGTCATTTGCTGGGCAGAATACTCCTGCATCATTGGTGCGACGCTTTTCTCCGCACTGCTGGCAAACAAGATTCCCAAACTCAAGCTTAGAGATTTCGTAATCTTTGGTTTTTGTCGCAGGCGTAGAAGCAGGGTCAGTCGTAGACTTAGAAGGGGTAGTAGCCATTAGTCTGTCATTCTCACTTCAAAAACACGGGTTTGTTGAGGAACGGCGTTTGTATCCCCAGCTCCGTCAACATCTAACGCTGCTACTCCCTGCCAAGAGATCCAGGTTACGGCTGTCCGTCGATTGAAATTAGTGACTTCATCCGCAACTAACATAAATGGCTCAGCGATGCCACGAGCAATCGTATCAGCGCCGAAAGCATATCCTGAGCGGGTGACGGCATTGCCGCCTGTAATTGCCTCAGACCGAACCCCTTCCGTCCCAGCAACACCCATTGAAAAGTTGTTGGACTCGAAGATGTGGAAATTGTCAATTTTCCCAATATATCCGCTGGATTTGCTGTGAGCCCCGGCGTTATCCAGGTTAAAAATATTAGTCAATGCTTCCATGTCAACAACATTGTTGAACTGGAAGTTTTGACCCAGGCTTGCCCTTAGCTGAGTAGCGTGTTTTGTTGGGATTGCATAACCGTAACACCCATCTGAGTAGGTAGGAACTAAATTTGCTCTTAGATATCCGTACAACTCAGGTAGAAACTGCCAGGTTAGTCTTCCTGATGCAGCACTAGTGACAGACCCAGGCGTTGTCCCTACAGTGTTATTTGAGTTATAAACAACTCGAGTCGTAGGAGTCCACAGTCTGCGCAAAATCATGTCTTCCCACTGGGCATAGTCGTAGCCCAGGCAGTCGTCCATGATTTTGATTAGATTCATCATCGAGAAGGCGTTGACAAATCTCGTGATTGCGATCGGGCTAGCATTACTGCCAGGAGCACCACGACCCCATTCTTTCACGGTAATGTCCACCGTTCCGGTTTGGAGGTTGTCTCGAGTAGTGACAATATCTGCATAAGTGCCACCACCAGACAGTAGGCGTTCGTTTGGATCGGTCAAGACTGGCTTTAATGCTGCTCTTGGGACTTTGATTGTATCTCCATTCCCCGCCTCAAAACTAACTTCGTTGTTAACAAACTGCCAGAAAATCATGGAGGGGCGATGCGTCCATCGTTCCAGAATTGGAGATAGCGTAGGTAGAAAGTTGCCAGGAAGATCGCCAATGGTTGTTACCGCGTTCAGATCGGCCATTGAACTCATTGTGTTTGAGTTGTGACCTCGAAACATGCCGTTGTTTTTGCAATAAATCTCCATGTCGTTAATCAACGCATTGAGATTCTCATCCAAAAACTTTTTGTGTTCTGGCGTGTTGGTGGAAACAAATCTCTGTCCATCAAGCTCTTTGACAGGGCCACGAATGGACATAAACTCAGCCAGCGCACCTTCCGGCTTGTCCGACTTGTTATTTATAAGGGTATTTGCGTTAGGCATTGTCACTGTATTTGCTGGCTGTATAGGTTCGGGGTTGCCCGTGAGCTTGAACAAATTATTAAACACAGCCAGCTTGTCAATCGCTGCCTGTTTGTCAGCCTCAATAGCGGCTTTATCTTCCTCTGCTTTTGCATTGGCTGCGTTCAGCTTTGCCTGCATTTCCTCAATCTGAGTATTTAGCGGCTTAACAGCAGCCTCTGCGGCCATCTTAACAACCGCTTCTAATTCCTCCTTGGACAAGCTCAATGTCGCAGGCGTGCTCGCCGATGGAAGTGTCTCAGTGGGCAGCTCTTCTGTTACCACAGGCGCTTCGTTCAGTACCCGAACAGATTGCCCATCACCTGAGATCGTTTCTTTGGATACTTTGCCACTATTACGCAAAGACTCCAGAGCCTCTTGGGATAGGCGCTGTAGCGCAACAGCCTCGCTGATTTCCTTTTGTGGAGTTTCGTTCTTTGCAACGACGGCACCACCAAAGCCGCGTGCTCTATTGCGTTTGCTCATAATGATTTGCCGTGTAATTTACAATCACTGTAATGCAGCAAATCGTCTGTGATACAATCAATTTGTCTATTTAGAGAGTTTTTACAAAAATGGACAATCCTCGTTTTGTTATTTCCAGGAACATCCGCCATCGCCGCATCTACCTCGGATTAACGCAAAGCAGGGTCGCTGCAACCGTCAACTACTCAAATGTGTGGCTCTCCCATGTTGAAAATGGGCGTGGGTCGATTCCCGCAGAATGCCTCCCTGCGATCGCTAGGGAGCTAAAAACAACAATAACCGACCTGTATATTCCAGGTCGGTTCTATGTGGATGATTGACACTCCCCCAGGGGTAGTAATTGAAGCACTACCCTTTTCATTTTAACAATTCAGTACTGGCAACTCCGTTTGATATTCAGGAGCATAGGCGATTGCTCTGGCCTGGTTTGGACGAAGTAGTTTGTCCTCAAAAATAGGTTCCAAAGGTTTGCCCATTCTTTTTTCGTAAGACTCTTTAATGTCGTTTGCAAAATCAAAAAGAAGATCAGCATCACCCGCTTCCAGGGAAAGAGTATTAGCCAAGCCATTCATTTGCAAATCACGGCTTGACATTACGTCTAGCGGCGTTTCATTGTCTTTAATCCCAGCCATTCCTCTTAACTGAGCAGCGGTTTTTCGGTACAAACCATTATATCGATCGTTGTGAACCTTCCCAATGTGCAATCCAGCCATGTGGGCGATCGCTGCTGTTTGCTTGTTGGTCTCGCTGCACAACACCCTGTTTTTTGCTCTATCGACCCGCACCTTATTGTGGTCACGGATCATCATGTCTGCCGCTAAATCAGAGTCGCCTTCTAATACACGTTGAAATGTCTCATTGACAACAACAGCAAAATCTGAATTCAGCCAACTGGCATAGTGTGATGCAATTAATGGGTGAACCCAAATTCCGGTACCTTTATATTTTTGCCCAGGCTTAATAACGGGCTTTTGAGCTTTGCTAGAAATGGAGCAAAGCTTCGCTGTGACTGACTTTGAATAACGTCTATTGTCTGAGGCTTTTTCGTAATTTTCAAATCTTTCGTTATTGAATTTTGCTCCCCAATGGTCAACTCGAATGTAATTCGCTGGAACGTGGTCGGGACGATCGCTAGACGAAACTGTCAATAACGCAGTAAAATCAACTTGAGACATATTGAACCTCCGCAACAGGTTTGGTGTGTCTTATTATTTTAGTTGGATACATGCAAAATGTCAGCCCAGTATTTTTGTCCCTGGCAAATTCGGCACATTCACTTGCGACACTTCGCACGACCAATAATTCCCATCCCGATACATAAATGGCACGATCGACGCTATTTCCTCCTCGCTCAGTTCGCCCATCCGTTTTAAGTACATAATCCACCCAGTCGGTGGGAGATGTTGTCCGCAAGGAAATTCTCCGTCGCAGGCAGGGCAAAGATAGATACCCTTGGTCAGCGTCCCGGTGCTCACCCCGTCAGCGCGACGCATCTCAATATCTTCCACAATCGGGTGCGTTGCTGCTACCGCAACATGTAAGATTAGCTGATAGAACCCATGCTTGGCTAGGATTTGACGGTTGCTCTCTGCATACTCGCCTTCAAGATATTCCGCAGGTGCAACCATTGAGTGAAGTAGCTCAGCGTCGTAAATAAAGCCCATGGCTGAGTCCAAAGCTTCCCAGTCGTGGTCTTTCAGGAATGGGCGTCCGGGCATTGTCAGCGCCATATTTGCCAAGCTTGCAGGTGTCCAGGCATCTCGCCCATGGCTGAGGAGATTGTGCGATGCGCGCATTGGGATGGTGATCACATCGGATGCCGTGAATGGGGGTAGCCCTTCACGACGCCATTCGTTGATTTTGACCAACTGATCGGGAGAAGGCGATCGCATCACATAGGGATTATCTACTTCCTGTGTCACTGCAATTCGTTCAGTGACTGGCAGTCCACCAATCCAGCCAGTAGCATTATTGAGAATAGAATTTTGCATGGCTTCCTTGCTGAACTCCTTCCGGCAGCGACAATTATTTTTACAGATCCGATCGACCCCGATCGGCGGATTAGTCCCCAGCCTCACCCACCCACGAGCGGCGATCCTGAGGCAGCTAGAGCAATTTTCGCCTGCTTGAATAATATCACGCTCGTAAAGATATCCCGCAGCCCTGTGAGCTTCAAGCCTGCCCATCCAATAGACTGAGTAGGCTTTCTCAATATAAAGGTTCTGGCGTGCCCGGAACTGAGCCTCAGTGAGCCGTCCCCGCATCGTCTCGTTCGTAAAATTGCGCAGGTACAGGTATTGTTCGCGCATGATGGCACTGGTGATGCCCAGGTCTCTACTGGTCATCTGCTTCATGCCGCCCCTGCCAAGAGCATAGGAATTGACCAGCACTTCCTTCAATGTCTTTGCGAACTGGTCTTCCCACTGGCGCGCGTCAATCTTGCCAGAGATGAAGCGATCGCCCAAGGCTGCGAGCTTTTCTTTCTGCTGGGCGATATAGGTTTCGGTAAGGGCTGCTACTTTTTCAGCGCTCAGAAATTTCCCGGATTCTTTGTCCTGGTATCTCTGGGATTTTACGTTGTAAGTCCAGGCTTTGGACATCGAGGATAGGGATGATAAAATACTGGGATGCCCGGACTCGACATCCGGGGCTTTGACCACAAACCTAGCACGGAGGCCATATGGCTAACGATATTATTGCATTTTCTCAGGACATAGCCCAACAACTTTTTGATTCACCAGAGTCATTTGTTGTTGACTTTGATTTGGCTTGGGTTTGGTTGGGCTACACCAGAAAGAGTAGTGCCAAGCGAAAACTTGAGCTTAACTTTATCAAAGACATAGACTATTGCACCAAGTGGTGCAACGTCCCTCACGGCAACGGTTTGGCCGCATCTAAGGTTGAACAAATTATGTTAACTATTGACTGTTTTAAGTCGTTTGGCATGATGGCGGGAACTAGTCAAGGCAAGGAAGTGCGATCGTATTTCTTGAATTGTGAAAAAGCTGCAAAATTTGGATATCCGCGCCAAGTCACAGGCGATGTCTTTGCCACGCCAACCGAAGAATTAATGCATAAAGCTACAGTCGCCATCAATGCAATATTTCATGATGTGGCTCCAGAGCTTCGGAAAGGGATGATTATTGAAGGGGTTTGCAACGTAGATCCATCCCTTCGCCCAATCTTGGAGCCTCATAAACCCAAATTACTTTTAGATGAACCTCTTCTTTCCCCAACCGAGCTAGGTGCATTAATGGAACCGCCATTGTCAGCCCGTGCCATGAATAAGTTGCTGTGCGATCATGGATTGCAGCAACCTACCGGGGAAAAGAATCCAGCCTATAAGCTGATCGGGCAAGGCCATGAGTTTGGGAAGGTCGTTGCCGATACTGCTCGCGGCCACGGGAAGACCGTCCAACATGTCCGTTGGTATCAGTCAGTTTTGGGACAAATTTAACTCTTACTCCCCGCCAGCACGCGCGATCGCACTGGCGGGTTGTTTGTAATGTTCTGCGTCACCCGTGGTTGTGCTGCCAAGGTATTGAGCTGTATTGATAGATTTTTTTGCAGATTGACCAACTGGGCAAGATTGCCCACCACTCCGCTGCTCGTTAATTGGCGCAGTTGCTTAAACTCATTGCTGATATCGCCCAGCTTCTGGATGGAGGCGGTTGCACCAGAGTGCAGATCAACAGTGGGCAATGCCATATCAATCGCCCGTCGTGCCCGGTTCGCCCGGATGCCCCGCGCCGCTTCGTTGCGCAACTCCTCAATCTCCACATTCTTCTGCGTCTCGTTCGTCCGGGCATTGGCCAACTCAAAGCGAGACCCCAATCGTTCTCGGCGATCGTCTATCTCAGCCTGTGCCCGTCTGGACTGGGCAAGCCGATCCTGCAATCGCCCAGACTGGAGTAATGCATCCAGTTCCAGTCCCGCCGCCCTCGTCGTGAGGCTGGCAGCCTGCTTGTCTCCTTCTGTGGCCTCTGGGTTGAGTGCCACCTTCTCTTCCTCCGCCTTCGCCCGCTCCAGTGCCGCAGCCGCTTTGATAGCCGCCACCCGGTTAGCTACCCGCTCCTGTTCGATCTGTAGCTCCAGGATGTCCCGCTCGATCGCCTGGGTTTCTTTCAGGCCACGAAGGCGCGCTTCCGCTGCCTGCTCTTGGAGTCTAGCTTTTTCCTCCTCATCCTTCTCAGTGTCGATTAGGATTTTGTAGGCTGCATCGTCATAGCTGGCAAGCGATTGCTTGAGGGATTTCTGAGCTTCCAATAATTTATTTTGGTTTTCCAGCGCCCTGGTAGCCATCCCGGCAAATTCTTCTGCTTCCTTGGCAAGATTTTCTTGGTTTTTGATTTGCTCATCAATGGCGGTGATTGCAATCTCTCTGATTTTTTCTTGTTGTTGATACTCCTGTTCAGCCAATTGCTGAGTAATTTGAGCGGTCTTAAGTTTAGCGTCACGTAATGTATTCTCGGCCTCGCGTCGTTTTTCTGAATCAGTCGGATCAGGGAGTTTTTGTAGCTCAGTGATATATTTTTGTTGAGCTTGCAACTCTTGCTGTAAACGGAACTTGGTCAGGCTGAGCCGATCAATATCGACTTGCTTCTGCTTGATTACGCCTCTATTCTGTAAACGCTGAATTTCAGTGAGAGCCTTGGCTTCAACCTCACTCACTACGGCAGCAAGTGACTCTTGCTCTCGCTGCACATTCTTAAGGAGGATATCGTAGCGTTTGTTGACTCCTTCTGCGACCACTGCGGTTAATTCCGCCTCAAGCTCCCGACGACTTGCCAGGATTAGGTTGTAGGCACGAGTATCAGATGTTCTGGCTAACTCCTCATTGATCAGCCCAATCCTGCGCCGGATCTGAGCTTCTTTAATTCGAGATATTTCCTCCTCTCCCTGCAACTCGGTTGCAATGCCGCCTTGAACCAGGGACTGGATAGATTTCTGGGTTTTTTCTTCCAGGTCAACGAGTTCGGCTTCAGCCTTGCTTCTAATGCCAGTGCGATCCGCAATAGATTTCTGTAGATCAGCTTCAAGGCCAAGGCGCTCTGCGTATAAATTCTTGCCGATATCTGTCAGCTCGCCCGCTGCATTTCGTTCTGCGTCAATTTGCCCACTGAGTGTCCTAATGCGGCGTTGTAGTTCGGCTTCCTTAATCGCCGATATTTCTTGTTCTGCTGCTCCTTGCGTTTTTGCTCCAGCATCGGCAAGGGTTTGGATGGTTTTCTGGGTGGTTTCTGCTCGTTTTACGCGATCATTCTCAATGTCTTCGCGCTGCTTCTGGAACCCTTTCAGGTAATCAATTTGAGCTTGCCCACGATTCTTCTCAATCTCATTAAGCTGATCCTCAATTTCTTCGACTTGCTTGACCACTTCTGTTCTGGCAGCGTCTGGGATTGGCGCTGACAACCGGAGTTGAGCCTCTCGGAGCGCTGCCTGCAATTTCTCAGCCTGTTCATCATACAGAGCTTCGTAGCGTTTGGTTTTTTCTTGCTGAGCGTCTAGCTCCTCCGCGTCAAAACGATCGCGGGTGATTTGTTGATTAGCAAGAGATTCGTTCAGCGCTGCATCTTGGGTAGCATAATCTGCATCAATTTCTTTGGATACTTCTTTGATGGCCTTCTTGCTGGCGTTCATTGCCGCAGTCAATTTAGCCTGAATCTCGGCCGCAGCAAGAGCGCTAGTTTGCAATTTATTCAGGTTCGCAACAAGAGTTTTCATGACGCCAGCAGAGTCGCGTCCTTCTTTTATGCTTTCGTTAAGCCTACTTTGCAGCTCTTTGACTTCTCCAGCAGTGAGGGGAATGCCGTTGCTTAACTTGTTAAGTGCTTCTGCGTATTTCTTGTTAAACTCAATCCCGCGCTCATCTGCTGCCTGCTGCGCTTTTGAGTAACCAATAACCGACCGCGCCAATCCGTCAAAGTTTGCCGCAGCCACCACAGCAGCCGCGCCAATCACAGCTAATGTCGCGCCCATTGGTGTTGCGATAAATGCCAGCGCAGCCCCCCTGATTGCAATCAGCGATGGGAGGACTTTGGTGTAATTAGCAACGGCCATGGTCGTCAGAGCGGTTGTGATGCCACCGATCACTGTTGCCAGTTGAGTCAGTGCAATAAACGCGATCGCCGCACCCAGTGCCTTCATCGCAACTGTGGCAGGGTTTATGCCATCAGGTAGCAACTTAAGTGCTTTTCCTATTGGAGTCAGCACAGCCCCGATCGCGCTAAAGGTAAACTGGATGCCTTTCTTGATTTCGATCAGTCCTTCACGGATCGCTTGGAATGGAGCTGCAAAACCATCCTGCAAATCTTTTCTGGCAGCCTCACTGATCGCCGCTAACACCCCTACGATGGGCGATGCAATATCAACAATAATGCCACTAACTTCAGCGATCGCCCCAAAGACTGGCTCCAGCCTGCGCCCAGTGTCTTCCAGGACTCCAATCCCGGCGATCACCCCAGAAACAACGGCGCTGAATCCGCCTAAGACTGCTGGCCCCACAGCCAACGACAATCCTTCAATTTTCTTCCTGAACGAGTCAATGCTACTGGATGCGGTTTGCAGTGCGGCAGGTAGTCCACCTTTTACGGTTTGGCCTAGCGCAATCAGAGCTTTTGCTACTTTATCGGACGTGACCTCTCCATTCTCAAGTGCCTTCCTAAAAGCTAAGCCGCTTTTGCCAAGCTGCTTCTCAAGCTCCTGGGTAATTTGCAGCCCACGCTCTTGGATTGTGTTCAAATCTTCGGTGTCAGCCCGACCTTTTCTAAAAATCTGACCTAGCTGCAAAAACTGCCCTTTCAGATCGTCATTAGAGACACCCAACACTTTTGATGCTGTAGCCAATGCCGCAAAGGATTCTTTCGCGGCAGCACCTTCAATTGCCGTTCCTTTTGTCGCCAGCTTAAGGCTGGTAAATCCTTCTACCAATCCTGATATAGGGAGTTGCAGATCATTGGATAGACCTCGCAAAAATTCGAGGTCTTTGCCTGCTGCCTGTGGCCCACCTGCGACAAAATTGAGCTTTGTTTGGAGCCGCTCCATATTAACAGCAGTGTCAAACGCCGCCCTACCCGCCTGGACGATTGCATCCCCAAACGAATTGACCGCAACGAATGCCAGTGCGGCAATCCCAACACCCTTGAGGACACCACCTAATTTACTGATTGGCTCTACGGGAATGCCAGCAGCTTCGGCAACCTCTCTAAATCCCTTTCCAATGTTTTTAAGCGTGTTTAGTGGACCACCGCCGCCGCCACCTGCAATCCCACGACCCAATAGACCGCCGCGTCCACCGCCGCGTCCACCACCGGACTCTAATTGGACAATCTCATCTTCGAACGCCTCCGCAGCCAAGTTGAACCGCACTTCCGCATCCCGCACCTTTTTAGTAAGTGCTCGAAGTTTTTCCGGATCAGGCTCCTTGATATCCCCTGGAGTGGTTTCCAAGATTGTCTTGGCTTCTAGGTTTGCTTTTTGTAGCTCGGTTTTGATATCCCCTGGGCGATTAAATTTTTCCTCTTTGACTTTTCCTGTGGGACCAACAATAAAACGTCGTCCAGTAGGCTCTGCTTGCTCGCCTTCTTCGAGTCGTTTTTGATCTACCAAATCAATCCCGGCTTGCTGCTCGGCTCGTCTGCGAGCTGCTCGCTGCCGTTGCTTATTGATTAAATCATCTGCCCCGGCATTGATCTTTTTAATGTACGCTTCAGTTTGATTTTCCAGATCCTTGAGCGCAGCATCGGCATTTTTAGTCAGTCTTTCAATCAGTCTATCTAGCTCTCTGATTTGTTTCTGAGCCTTAACTACTTCTGGATCAAGAGCTTCCAATCCCTCAAGCTGAATGGGTATCTCTATCGGTTGCCCGTACTTCGCCTGTAACTGATCACGCAGTTTTTGTAATTGGGGCACGATCGCCGCAGCCGCAGCCGCCCCACTACCAGGGACACCTGTGATTTTGTTGGCAAGATTGCCCGTCAGGAATCCGGTGATATCTCCAAATGTTTCGGCACCCCCGCCGCCCATCATTTGCCGTGCTGCCAGTGCCCCGACAAGATCCCCTGCCAGTCCCGCAACTGGTCCCTGAGTGCCCGCCGCAATACTGCCAACCAAGCCCACCGTATTGACCGCTAAATCCTTGCCCCTTGGAGACTGCGCAGCCAGGGCAAGAGCCTCCTTAAGGGTTTGTCCTTTAACCTCGAAGATTGTCTCAACAAGTGACTTGAGGGCACCGGACAATGACTGAGCACCTTTATCCAGGCTGTTTTGCAATGCGGTAGTATCAATTGCCTCTAGGCTGTCAGGTTGCGCAGTGGGCACAGGTAACCCAACTTGCGCAAGCCGCTGTGTCCCTAGCTTGCGCTTGGATTCAATCTCCGAGTTTAACTTACGGATGCGATCGCGGATCGGCTCAGAAGGCGATAAGTCAATCCCAATCTCAGCCAGTGATTCCAAAACATTAGCAAGATCGCGGGAAGTTTCGTTAATTTCTTGGAATAGCGCCTGCGATGCTGTCTTGGCATTGTCTTGAGCCTTTTGAGCGTCTTCGGTCGCGCCTTTTTTGATGGCTTTTTTATACGATTCGGCAGCTTTTGCTAAGTTGGCATAATACTGTCTGATGTATTGCTCTGTTGCAGTTATTGAGTCATCAATGAGCTTAACTTGCTTAGCAAAAACATCCCGCTCGTCAGTTGACTTAGCCGGAATATCCAAAACAATATCTGGTTCTTCTACCTCTATTGAAGACGCTGGGATGTTGATAGCGATTTGATTGGGAGTGTCTAGCGCTAATCTTAATTCTTCTTTTGGCTTTTGGATTTCTACTTCCACAGGCTCTAATTGCCGCAAGTCAACCTTGCTGGGAAGATAGAACGGCTCATCTGTAATTTCTTGAGCCACCACGTCAATAGTGTGCTGATATTTTTGTTGCAGCACATCCTGGATTTTGTTCAGGTCTCCCCGGATAATGCCCGATCGTCCAGTGCCAGCCGCTCCCGTCGCGTTAAGCGCCTCAATCTCAGCCTTGACAACGCTATCAAGCTTTTTGGTAAGTTGATTATATATATTGAGCAGCTGATCTTTGCCTAGCTCGCCTAAGTCTTCCACTCCGGGGATAGGCTGTGATGCCAGTTTCCCAAAGACTCCTCCTACCTTACTAGCCCCTTCCACAATGTCAGACGCTGCCTTTGTGGATGCTTTTGCAACATCACTAGCGCCACGAGCAATATGTGCAGCAGCCTCCGTGCTGGCCTCAACAATATCCCCTACAGCACGGATCTCGCCTTGAGCGACTCGCTGCCCAGCATCTTTGATCTCGTCAACATTGCGCTGTACGGCCTGGGTGGTGCGTTCAACAACAGTCTGCACTTTGTCAATTGCTTCGGGAACTGCATTGACAAATTGTCCAGCGCCCTCCATTACAGTCTGGATGCCCTGCGATGCCGCCGCGCGAGCATCTGGGTTAGTTGCCAGTTTGACGCCTGTCTCGACACTTTTCCCGGCAACCAGGATAGTCCCCAGGTCTGCCAGGAAATGTTGAACGGCACTTCCTGCGGCAACAATAGAGGCATCTGCTGTAGAGGCAACCCCCTGGACAACTGGCTGCAATAAGTGGGTAAGTTGCCCGCCCACAAGCTCAACGGATTGAGCGGTAAATCCTGCCCCAGGCAATCCAGACTGGGCGATCGCACCACTCAATGTCTGGAATAGGTGGGGGAGAGCCCCCACGATATCAGCTGAGACGTTGGCACCAATTCCTTCCGCGAGCCCCCCCGTGGCAGGAGCTAGGATTGTGCTGATCGTGCTAGTAATTGCTCCTAGGATCTCCGCTGCCCCCGGTACCGTTGCACTCGCCGCCGCCAGTGCTCCGCCCACTGTTGCCGTCTTTGCAAGGGGCTTGATTACCGGATTGTAGAGGAGTGCTCCCCCAGGAACAAGGCTAGATGCTGCAAATCCAATCTTATCGGCTAAAGCCATGCCTGCCTTAGCGACAGCCCCCAAAGCCCCACCCGCCATTTCCGCACCGCGCAGGACAATGCCGCCCGCTGGTGCAATTGTCTCAGCAACGCTGGGTGCAGCTTGGCCTACAGTAGCAAGGGTCGTAACTGGCTTTTGTTTTAGATTTTTTTCAGTTTCTGCTGCCAGTACTTCAATCTGCCCAATCTTTTTTACATTATTCTCAAGCTCTGCTTGGATCTTGCCGATGTCAGCAGTAGGAGCCTGCCCCAAATCCGCAGCGGCAATCAGCCGAAACATCTCTGCGGAGTCGCCTTGGACAACGCCAATGAGCTGCTGAAGCCGCCTTACTTCTGCGATCGCATTATCACCTTGTTCTTCCGCAAGCGGCAATAATTCAGATATTTTTGATTGGACGTTACCCGACTCGCGCTCAATGAATTGTCGCAGCCTCAATCCCAATTGATTATATTTTTTGTTAAGTTCAGCGATGTCTTGCGCTTGCTGCTCAACGGTTTGAGATTGACTGACTAAATTGTCTGCCGCAACCTTGGCTTCCCGCTCAATACTAATAATTTCTTTGCTTTTTCCTTGCGCGGCATAGCTTGCAAGCTCAGGAGCAAGTCGCAATGCATCTTCTGGGGTAGGCTGAGAAAGTTTGTTAGACGCAGATTGTCGCTCAAAATCTCGGAATCCTTGCAGCGAACCTAAGTCAAATTGCAAAGAATGGGCGATTTCTTCGGAAAGCAGCCTTTTTTGCTGCGAGGTTAGAGTTACTCCTTCCTGAAGAGCATTAAATAATTCTTCTCTAACTCTGATTATATTAGCTTCTGGGACATAACTAGCCTGTGCTGTTGCTGGTAAGGTAGCATTAGATGCTCTGACAATCGGAGGTAGATTCTTGGAATTAAAATCAATTCCAGCATTTTTAGCTAATTGTGTAGCAATGTCCTGAACTATCTTGGGTTGATTTAATTGCCCTGATTGTCGTTCTAAAAGCTTGAGCTGACGGGTCAATTCAGTCCTTGCCTTGTCAAGCCTCCCCAGCTCAACTTGCAAGTCTTGCCGTTGTTTTGCCGCTCTTCCCAGTGGCTCAATTAATTCTAAATATTGATTTGTTAATAGTGCAATTGCACCTTTAAGGTCGGACTGTTCTTGCGCTGAAAAGTTAGTTGTATCGGTTTTTTCGAGTTGCTTAATTCGACGTTCTAAATTCTTTGCTTCTTTTATAAAGTCAGGGTTGGATTGCACTCCCTCGACCAGTGCGTCTAATCGCGCAATTTGCTGGGGAATCTCTTCCCCGCGTTGCTGGATGCGTCGCCCAATTGCGCGACGCTGCTCAAAAATAGCTTCTTGTGCCTGTGCCCTGTCAAATTCAGTCTGTTTCTTTTGTCCCTGCGTGCGTGCCCCCGCAGCAGTCAAACGCTCCTCTTCTGGCACAATGGATGCGATCGCCGCTTGCAGTTGCTTGGTTTTCCCCGCCAAGCCCAGTTCAAAATTATTAATAAATTGTTGGGCAAGATTGCGCCCAATTCCGGCTATTCGAGGGTTTTTGGACAGTATCGATTCAATTAATCCAGGGATCTTATTGAGCCCACCTTCTTTGATGCCTGAGAATAGGGCATCACTGGATCTTCTGCCCAATAGCTCAGTAGAACCAATTGTCCCACCAGTGGCCGCATCAATGGATTGCCGGATACCTTTTCCGAGGTCGGTTGTTAACTCGCGGGTAATCCCGAAAATTATTCCTTCAAGGGTAGACGCGATCGCCTGCTGAGCAACTCGCAATGGAGCAGTAGCAATGCCGCTTATTGCTTGCAGGATGCCACCGCCAACCACACCACCAGATGCACGCGAGATTTCCCGTGCTATTTTTGAGGAGATAGCATTACCAGCATCTTCCAGTTGCCTAACATCAAACCCTACCTTAATCCCGGAAACGCCACCGATAAATCGTTGTGCTGCAATAGTCCCCAGGCTTTCTCCAACGCCTTGAAAAGCAACATCTACCTTGATAGGCTTGAGCTTTTGAGGATTTATCTCAGCCTGGAGCTTAACTGACCCAACGGCAGCACTCAAGCCCTGAATAGACTTTACGGCTTCTTTCAGGTCTGGGTTGACTTTGAGGTTAAGGACAGGGCTTTTCATTCCGCGATTACCGCATAGTCATTCTTGATTTTGGCCAACTCAGCTTCAATGCCTGGCGGTTCTGCTTTTGTTACAATTGCAATCTGACCTTTTGCTGCTTGAATGCGAGCCTCGTCTTTTGCTTCAGTCGCAGAATCTAGCTCAAACTGCCAATACGCAACGTACAACCCATTTACCAGATCTCCAAAATCCTGGGTAGTCCCTGTCCAGTAATATTTATCTGCTCCTTTGCGATAAAAACGCTTAGGGAGACTTGGAGCAATTACTTCTACCGTCATTTCAATCACAGCGGAATGACGCGCCAAATCCATAATGGCATTGCCTTCCGCGTCAAACAAATTACGAATGAACTCAAAATAATAATCAGAGAAAAAAAGCACGGTAACGCGTTGTCCGCCAATTGCAATTAATTTAGTCATCTTCCTCTCCAAAATTAATTAGGTGTAGATTCTTCCAATATAACTCCTTGTTGGCCTCGTCTTCACGACCTTTCGCCCCTTTATGCAAGTCTTTCAGTCGTCTCAAGACGTTCATGGTGGTTTGCAAACTGTTCTCCCGTACAAAGGCTCTGGCCTGCCTGTAGTCCCCCAGAAAATACGTCAAATCGGACACCCAATCATCAACGTAGTTTCCTGATGCCCAGGGGGGTACCTCATCTTCATCCCCGTCTTTGGAAGGAGGAGCGATCGCTGCATTAATTTGATCAATATAACCACCTTCTTGAAATAGTGACGGCCAATCTTCAAACCACTCAAGTCTAATCATAGATAGCTCTACAGGGTCTAAGCGATCGTGCAATTTGAGTATTTTAAGAGCTAACCGCTCATCTGTATACCCTAAAGCCCGTAGCAACATGAGCATTTCTTCCAGGGCTGGCAGGCGCTCTAATACTACGGGCTTTAGGGCTATCCACCCTTGGGTAGTTTCAATCCAGCTCTCTAGCACGCTACCGTCTGCTTGAGGAACTTGACATCCATTACACAGGCGTTAGACAAGTCACGGAAATTAATTCCAAACGTGTCAGCCCCTGGGTCAAACTGACTGTTCTCTTGGCGGTTCAGCTCCGCACGGGAGAAAGATACCTGATAGATCCGAGCTTTCTTGTTCTGGCGGATAATGCCTGTCAGAATCACCTTGAACTCTCCCCAGTTGTCATGGGCTAACCGATCAATATCGGTTGCGGGATACTCGCTGTAGATCGTGATCTGTTTATTCAGTAAGTCGTTGCTAAAGTTGAACGACCCGTTAGCTCCCTGGCTAAAGGTTGTGACCGCAGCAGGCGCAATTGCAGTGGCAAATGGAACCCGAGTAGCTTCCCGACCACGACCATTTTCGTCAATATAGATAGCGCGAGAGTTTGCGTTATCAGCAACCATACCAGTCCCGTATCCACCCGCAGCAACCGCCGGGATAGCGTTCTCTTGAGGAGTATAGGTGTTGACGTATTTTGCGGTGCTGGTGGCAATTGTCTCCAATGGAGACCCAAACATCAACGCCATAATGTCAGGGTTAGGCTTGGAGTAGTTGATAGTAAAAGCTCCTTGCCGCTCTTGAGGTTCAGATTCCGCAAAACCAAGCTCCCCAAAGTTGTTCAGACGCTGACGAATTCGTTCAGTGATTCCTTGGTTGATAGTTGCTCCCGAAATACCTTCGGGAGCCAAACGAACGACCGTGTTACCCACGGACGTTTCGTACCAAGCGTTTACGATGGTCATTTCTATTGACTCCTATTTAACAATTTCAACTAATTTTGCTTCTTTAAAAAACTTGGCGGCATTTTCTTCCATCTGGAATTCTTCGCCTTTTCTACGCCCATCTACTGGGCGATCTGTGCTGACTTTCACTGCCACCATTTTTGGCTCGTCTGCGGGTGGAGCCTGGGGCTGTGCTTGCTCATTATCTGCGGGCATTGTTAGGATCCTAAACTCTGTTACAGTAAACCTATCAAAAACCATTGCGCGAGGCGCATTCAATGCCGCAAATTCGAGATATTTTAACTAATTCGACAACTGACAACCTCGGACTTATCCCTTATCTTGCAGAGGCGCTGGGTGGCGAGTGGGATAGATTCCAGTTACGCCCATGGGATTACAAGGATCTGAAGACAGCAGATCTATCAATTGACAGATCTCTGAACGATAGTGGGTTTCGCTGGGGACTTGTTAAATGGGAACGAAAAGAAGATAACCGTGTTTTTATTAATCAAGAAATGCGAGTAGGTTATTTATTGATGTCCGGCGAGCAGCTTGAGCTACAAATCGCCGCAGCCGAATTATATGCAAAGCTGGCTGCGGCGATCAGTACCTGGAGTTGCTGCACAGACTGGGCAAAAGAAATTGTGATGGAAGCGGGTGGCGGATATAACTATTCGACAAATCCTACCATTTCATCGGCTAATGCGGGGGGATGGGTGATTGCCGTGATCGTGGAGTTTGAGCTGATTTATCAGACGGCGATCGGAGTAGTTTAATGCTCGAAGTAATCAGCGATTGCATCTCGCAATGTGGGTGTATCGGCATAGCAATTGATGGCGGTCATGACACCGTTGCAAAGGCGTTTCTCTTTCTGGGGTTCAAATCCACGCGATTTAATGAAATTACCCAGTTTTACCCGATTAGATGCATCGGCGTTGAAGCCCATCTCATTTGCGATTTCCGCTACTCCTCGCAGTTGAGGTGCTGGGAGAGCTTTAGCAACCACTTCGTTCATGGCACAATCAATCAGGACTTGAGCAAGACGGGGATTGTCATCCAATAGGTCTGTAATACCGCGAATATTTTGGGCGACCTTTAGCGCAAGGTCTGACGGTGGAAGAACTGGTTGTGAAGCCACTTCTCTTAGAGTCTGTTCCTTTTCTCTCCGAATTAACGCCACAACTGCAAACCGATACTCAACAGAAATCCATTGAGCAAAAATTTCGGCTAAATCAGGGTGCAGCCAAGTGCCTACACCATTTTCAACAATTACAAGCTCAGCTACGCATTTTTGGGTAGCTCTTGCTAGGTAAGCAATTGAAGCTTCTGCGTCTTGAGTCTTTAGCCATTTGGCGCAATCTTTCCGGAGCCCGGTTGCATTTCGATATGCGGTTGTCAATGCCGTTGCGTTGACTAGTCCGTCATCACGAACAGTCGTTGATGCAAAAGTAAATTCAGTTGGTACAATATTGTTGGACATGCGTTTACGCTCCATCGTAAATGTGTGTCCATTTATTTTATAACACAAACACAAAAACCAGCAGCATAGCAGCCATCGGCAACAGCAACGGCATCATCAGCACCGCGTCCCAGGTATTGGTCTCCCAAGGGCGGAAGCCGAAAAAGCCGATCGCCCAACAGGTGAGGCAGTAGGCAAGTAAGATGATCATGTTTCTTCCTCCGCATCCAATATCAACTTAACCCCCTCCTCTGGCGGATCTTTCTCCCACTCCTTTTGAAATTCGGGCAAGTCTCCTTCATGGACAGTTGCTTGTTGCTGTCGCTGGAAGTAGGGAGTTAGTTCAACTAGTTCGGGCTTAAAGTCAGAACTCATGCAGCAACCTCTCTAACTTCTTCCCGGCAGCATCTTTCTCCGTGTCCTCATTGTCGCCCTCTGCAACATTTGCAGCGTTCTCCTCAAACTGCGACACACTGATCTTAGGCCATCCAATTGTATACTTTTGGCGCTCTTTAGGGATGCCCTTAAGCGTTAGTTCTGTGTCAATAATTTGCTTGATCCCCTCAGTCACCTGAGCACGGATCGCATTAACTCTCCGCGCAGAAGCCAGCGCAGGCTGCCCACTGATGTCTTTTGCCCCAGTGGTAGGAAGCCCTGTAAACAAATAAGAAGCAACACCAGAAGCCATTACAATCCGCGATCGCCACATCAGGATAGTGTCCACAAGTGGCTTGAGATCCGGGTTTGACTGTCCTACCTTGCCCATTTCTTCGCCAGGAAGTAGGTAGTAATTCGCAACTGCACCTTCCTGCAATTGCGTCTCAAGATTATTTCTGAAACGCTCTCTGTAAGCGTCATTTGCGTCTGGCTTCATTCGATGCCACGTAGGATTAATGCCTAGTTCCCTACTTGCCTTCGCCAAGTCCTCTGTTGCTTCTCTTAGCCGCGCCCAATCCTCTAAGCTGGCTCCGAACACACTGCGTCCATAAAGGTTCTTGCGGCGATAGCGGAAATGGACAATTTGCATAGGAAGGAATGGGATTGCATCCCTTCCTTCCCAAGAACGTCGCTGCTCAAACCATTTATTTAATAAAAGGGTGATGCCTGGGAATTCGACTGGGACTGGAGTTTGTGACTCGCAGCGAAACATCTCAAAAGTAGGAAGTGCTTGGGTTTTTGTGATTGCTCTCTCATTAATATCAATGCCTAGTTCTAAGAAGCAATCTCCCCAAGTGAGCATTCTTTCAATGATTATGGACAGCTCGTTGTAGTGCAATAGGCGATCGATCAGATCCATCCCAATCACAAAAACTTCCGGGTCAACCTCTTTGCCTTCCCGGATCTTCTCGTTAATAATAATCCCCTGATCATCCCCATCTGCGGAGGATAGACAGTCCTGGGTCTGTGTTTCGATCGCAAAATTAACTTCTGGGCACCATTCAACCAGTTCAATCAGCTCGCGGGCTTTGCCAGTCTCGTCGCGGATTGGAAACTCGTGGATCTCGAGGTCGTAATTTCGCCCGCTGTTTGTTTTTTCTGTGCCCCATAGTCGTGAGTGCGAACGAAAATTTCCCTGCATGGGAGGCTCTTTAGCTTCGCCTTGCAGGGATTTCCAGAGATTTACAAAATATTGTCGGACTTTTTTGGGGAATGGATCGGCCATGGATAGATGCCAACTTTTCCCCAGATTGTATCATCCCTATCCGTTGATCTGGCACAACATCGCTTGATAGTGCGCCAATGTCGTCAGCGCTTTTGTCCGATCTGACTCTCTTGCCAATTTCTGATAATGCGCCAGTTGTTTTATCCGTTCCAGATCGTCCATCGTCAAAACTTTACACATTATCTTGTCCCCAAATTTCTTCCAAACGTGCAAACTGGGCGTCTTCCTGGCGTTTAAGCATCCGGGCAATCGCTATGACGGCATTGGGTTTGTTGGCTGCGATCGCCGCCATGCCAGCATCGGTTAAGGTCGGTAATTCGGTGGCGTTCATTTGGTTTCCTGAACTCTTGTGATTTTAGTATGCCCAACTTTTTTTGGGGATGTGACATCCATAGGTTGTGCTGCCCTTGTCGATAATATATGGGTCGAATTGCTGTCCCATGTGGTATATTGGTCTTGAATGATTTCAAGCCTACAACATGAACATGCTCAAACGCAAGCCGTTAAAAAGAATTGCCATTTACACAGCTCTATCGGACTTTGAGAAGGCTAAGGCGATTGCCATTGCAGATGAAATGGGTGGTGTCACCGTATCAGAAATGTTGCGCCGCCTTGTAATGGACTACGAACTCAAAACTCCTCAAAACTAACCGATAGGGATAACTCAATACAATGGCTCAACCGACTGTTGCTGCTGGGGCGGATCAGTGTCGCCAATTCCTGAAAGGATTGCGTCCAAAATCCGAAAACCGAGAAATCTGGATTAAGTCTGGACACGATTCGATTTACCGCGCTGAATGGGATGAAGAAGGCAATTTATCAGGAATTCTGACCTCATGCCTGACCAAAGACGATCCGTTCAGTCGACAGCCAAAGGGGAAGCCAATACCGAATTTGATCGAGTATTTGGAAGTGCGAGCCAAGAAAGAGACTGGAGGCGTGTTCTATATCCCCACTCAGCCTATTGGGTTGCCCATCGCGTCTGCGGTTTCCGAAACCGATGACATTGGCGTTGAGATGGATCATCTGTCATTGGATGATCAAAAGACGCTAATTGCAGAGTTTTGCGAGGTTACTGGGTTAGAGTTTGCTTCTGTTCTGACCAGTGGGGGAAATTCTGTTCACGCTCACCTCAAACTTGCTGAGCACTTGCCGATAGAACAAGCAGGATACTGGCGACGCTTGGCGATTATTGCCTTTCAGTCTGATCCAGTGACTGAGAGGCTTCACCAGCCCATGCGCCTGCCTGGATTTTTCCGAAAGGAGAAAAATTCTTATCAGGAGCTACTTAGTCTAAGCGATCGCCGCTACACCGAGGATGAGTTGCGGATCGGCTTTTCCCAATGGTTTGAGCATAAAGGATGGGCGTTGACCTACACGATCTCTGACCAATGGTGGAAAGAGGTTTGGTTTCCACTTTTGCGCGGCGAAAATAAGGCCACGCCACAGCTCAAAGCATCTCAGACTGTCATTTTTTTAACTGAGGGGGATGCCGCCTATACAAAGCGGCGTGCTGTTGAGAGTGCAGCTCGGGCGGCAGAGCGATTGCCTGTGCCGAACATCTCAGGGCAACAGATTAGCGATGTCGTGGGACAAGTCTGCGATCGCGCGCAGACTGGCGATTTCTCTGGAGTCGATTGGCAGGGCAGTGGCGGACATTATCGCGGACAATGTCCGTTTCACCAAGGAAAGACGGGCAATAGCGCATGGTTGAGCGACAAGGATGGGGGGCTGAGATTCCACTGTGTGAGCTGCACCAACGATGGACCTCGTTCGTCGTTCGAGTATTGGATTGCTCAGTCTGGGTTGGCGGCGATTGAGTCGCCATCTCTCACGGGACGAGACTATGCAAAGGCTGCGGAGGTCTTCCTCGGTCAGTATGGACTGACTTTGCCCAAGCCGATCAAACCTGAGACTAACGGGCATAGCAATAAGGCGATCGCGGGTCAGTCTGCGGGGGGAGAAGAGAGTAAAGGTGAGTTCCTCCCAGATCCAGGTTTTGACAGGCCAAAAATTGAAGTGAAGGCAGGTGCTCTTAAAAGCACTAGAGAAACAATTATTGGATATTTAGCAAAAGAAACTAATCCAGTCGATCAAATTTATGTGCAAGGGAATGGAGAGCAATGGTTAACCAGGATTCTGACAACTAACAACAAAGTTGATTGCTGTCAGAAGTTAGACGCTGACAAGATTACTCAAGCTTTTGACGATCGATTTGCATTTTTTCAAACAAAGAAAACTCAAAAAGGAGAAACCTCTGTTTCTATTGATTGCCCAGTTAGCATTGCCAAGAATTTTTATAACGCTTCTCGATGGGATCCATTGCCTAAATTAACTGGGATTATCAAGCTTCCTGTCTTGAAAATGGATGGCACAGTGTGCATGGGAAAAGGATACGATTCCGGAACTGGCTATCTAATGGATTTTGATGAAAAAGAATTTTGCTTGAAAGAAAAACCGAACAAAAAAGATGCAATTGAAGCATTGAAAATTCTTAAAGATTTGATTAGTGAATCATCTTTTGAAGACGACAGATCAAGGTCAGGAGCTTTATCTATGCTGTTAACAGCGGCCAGTAGAAACAGTTATGACTATGCTCCTTTACATGCAATAAGTGCTAACACGCCAGGGGCGGGTAAAGGGACTCTTACTCAACTTGCGACCATATTTGCAACAGGCAAGCCTAATGAAGGGATGACAACTTTTAACCCAGAAGAAACAGAACTCAAAAAATCATTGGTTTCTGCTTTTATGAAAGGTTCTTCTGTCATTTCGTTTGACAACATTAGTAGAAGTCATGTGTTTGGTGGGGCAGAAATTGAAATGGCATTAACAAACCTTATCTATTCAGGAAGGATATTAGGCGGGAATGAAATGGGTGCATTTTCAACCAAAGTCTTATGGCTTGCTAATGGCAACAAATTAAATTTGACGTTGGACATGGGAAGAAGAACAATTTTGATTGTTTTGGATTCTAAAGAGGAAAATGCTTTTGAAAAAGAATACCAAAGAGATTTGATTCCTTATGCAATAAAGAACAGGGGGAAACTAGTGTCTGCTGCGTTGACAATTTTGCAAGCATTTCTATTAGAAAAACCTTTGATACAAGTAAGGCCATTAAATAGTTTTGTTCAATGGTCAAATGTTGTGAGAAACGCATTAATTTGGCTTGGAGAAGCAGACCCAGCTCCTAATTCTAAAAGCATTTATGAACTTGACGGTATTGATGAAGAACGAGCCGGGTTGGCTTACCTGCTGGATATTTGGCTTGAACTATACGGGAAGACCTCTGTTACAGCCCGAGAGGTTGTAAATCGGGCAATAGGCAGCAATGGTAACGAGCGCTTGCGTACAGCGCTCACAGAGGTTGCTTTAGACAAGAAAGGACAACTAACTTCAAACAGCCTTGGCAAGTACCTGCGCAGCCATGCAGGCGTTCGTATTGGGAACATGCGGTTCATTAAGGCTGGGATTGCTGACAAACATCAAAACGTCGTCCAATGGCAAATCGAGGTATTTCCCTGCGGGGATGATCTTATCCCCGCAGCATCCCCGCAATCATCCCCGCAGCCTGAAAGTGTTGATACTATTACTTCTTCTTCTTCTTTGCGGGGATGCGGGGATAAAATAGAGGTATACGCATATGGAGAAAAAGACAATGTTACAAATAATACAAAAGAAGAGATCAATAAAAATCCTATAGAGCTATATGGGGGATTTTATCCCCGCATCCCCGCAACGATCCCCGCAAGTGTTACGCAAGAAGGCTTTCAGACTTGCGGGGATGTTGCGGGGATGCTGCGGGGACAAAACGTCCCCGCAAGAGGGCAAAAATACATGGTTGCAGGCATAAACCTTATTGGGCTTTGCCAAAGGGTTGACCTAGAAGAATCAAAAGCTGAGATTAGCTTTTTGGAGAATGATGAAACCGACCTGGTTTCTGATTGGTTCTTGTTTGATGATCTGGAGCTTGTGAGCAATCGCCCTTGACCCGCTTACTTCGCGCTGATGGCGGCTATATCATGCCCAACGCCACCAGCGAACAGGTTAGGGCCTTGGCCGCAAGGGTTGAGTATTTACAAAAGCGATCAAAGAGACCTATTCGATCTTTTTGCAGAGAACACCATCGCGGCTATCCCCTTGCTCAACGAAGTAGCTAGGGGCAGGATAGCGGACAGGGCGACCCCCTCGACGGGGTGAGCGCTGTCAATCTTTTATCCTCTACTATGTGCTTGGATATATTGCTCCAACACTTCAACCGATGCACCGCCCGCAGACCTGACATACAGTTGAGCACCCCATAATCCAGTCTCTAGCTTTGGATAAAACTTTCTCAATTCAGCATCAAACTCTTTGCGGACCATTCGACTTGTTGCTGACTTAATACTGCCCAGTAGCCTTGAAATATTGTTATCAGGATGCATATCAATCAACAGATGAACGTGGTCTCCCTCTCCTTTGCATTCAGTCAAAATGCATTTGTTCTTGACCAAAACATTGGCTGCGACCTCATGGATTCTCTCCATCATTACCTGAGAGATACATTTTCTTCGGTACATTGTCACAAAGTACGTATGCACTTGAATCGAAAATATGCAGTGAGCGCCTTTTCTATAAAGAGTTGTCATTTGTCTATTTGATTGCTACAATGGTTCTATGATTACACGCAGAGTTACCTTTCGGCTATATCCATCTCAAACTGATAAGCGGACTTTATACGAGACCCGCAAACTGCATCAGTATCTTTATAATGCTTGTGTTGAACATCGACAATACAGCTATAGAGTAGATGGCCTGTCGATTGGTTACTTTGACCAACAAAATCTGTTGCCTGACTTTAAGAAGGTATGGCCTGAGTACAAAAAGCTTGGCGCTCATAGTTTACAGGCAACAATAAAACGAGTTGATTTGGCATTCTCTTCTTTCTTTAAGAGATTGAGAGGATATCCAAAGTTCAAGTCAATTCGCAATTATTCGGGGTGGACTTATCCTGATAAGCAAAGTTGGTCTGTAGAATCGACTGGGGTGAATGGATATCTCTGTCTCAATGACTTAGGTATCAGGCTCCAAATGCGTGGTTCGGCTCGTGACTGGGGAATTCCTACCACTTGCACTGTGTTCTATCGACACCCTTGAAGTTCGGGAGCTTGGTAGCCCTGTGACTTCAGTCCAGGGCGGAAAAGCGACGCGGGGTCTTTAGACCCCCTAATATTTACCAGTGATGTGGGTCTTCAATGTATTTCTGAATAGTTTGGGCGCTGACATTGCCTGCCGTGCTAAAGAAATAGCTGTTAGTCCATAGGCTAGGGAGTCTCTTAAGCTCAGGGAACTCTTCTCTCAAAAGCTTAGAGCTTCTGCCCTTGAAGGATTTTATAACTAGGTGGATTGGGTCAGTTGGATGAATCTCCACAAACAAGTGAACATGATCAGGCGCTATCTCGCAGGCTCGAATAATCCATTTCTTTTCGGTTGCTAGAGCTGCCCAAATTTCATAAAGTCTATTCCTGATTTCTCCCTTCAGAACTGGCCTGCGACGCTTAGGGATAAAGACATAGTGGACAATTGCCAGCCCAACCGAGTGATTGTAATGCTGATACTCAAAACTCTGTTTTCTCATGAAATCTCGATAACTCTCAACCAGCATCTTGCATTTCTCCATTTTACTCAATATACTGTTGACAGTCACCTATTCATCAACGGCAACATGTACGGCTGTCAACAAATCTTAATTCATGAAAGCAAAGAATATCAAGCTATTCTTGAATATCTTTGCGCTGAGTCAAACAAAGTCTATAACTGTTCGCTGTACTATGCTCGCCAAGTCTTCTTCAAGACTGGCAAGCTTGTAAACCGAGCAGCCATTTGTGGTGAGATGTCAAAGTCTAATAACCGTCATTTCACGGCAATCTACGTTTCAGCGGCTCAGCAGTCCTGTAATGCAGTTGCCGAAGCCCTGAAAGGGTATCGTGAGCTGATCAAGCTGTGGCGACGTGGGGAGCTTCCAAACAAACCCGATCTGCCTAAATACCGCAAGGTAGGATTGTTTACGGTGTCTTACCCTAAGCGTTGGCTGAAAATGACTGAGCAGGGCATTAGGATTCCGCTTGGCACT
Source organism: Microcoleus sp. (assembly GCA_051652045.1). Taxonomy (GTDB): domain Bacteria; phylum Cyanobacteriota; class Cyanobacteriia; order Cyanobacteriales; family Microcoleaceae; genus Microcoleus. Next base: position 34,641 of record JBOFTL010001280.1, read on the forward strand.
CAAGTTAAGGCATGGTTTGGACTTTCTGAAATCTATCTGCCCATGCCGACAAACTTGGACTGGGCAACAATTAAAGAAGTAAGAATCTTGCCTCGTAACGGCTGTTTCTACGCTGAATTTGTCTATCCAGTGCAGCAGGTTCAGACTGATCTAGACCCCTCTAAAGCACTTGGAATTGACCACGGGCTGAATAACTGGCTGACTTGCATCAGTAACGTTGGAACCAGTTTTATCGTGGATGGTTTGAAGCTGAAGTCTCTTAATCAGTGGTACAACAAACGAGTTGCAACGCTGAAAAAGAATCAGCCTCAAGGTTTCTGGTCAAATCAGTTAGCCAACATCACCGAAAGACGAAACCGACAGATGCGGGATGCCGTCAATAAAGCGGCTCGAATGGTTCTCAATCATTGCCTAGAGAATGGGATTGGCACCATTGTCTTTGGATGGAATACAGGACAGAAAGACGGCGCAAACATGGGTCGAAAAACAAACCAGAAGTTTGTTCAAATCCCAACCGCTAGGCTTAAGGCTCGCATAGCTCAATTATGCGAGCAGTATGGATTGCAGTTTATTGAGAACGAAGAAGCCTATACCTCAAAAGCTTCGTTTGTAGATGGGGACTCTCTGCCGAAACATGGTGAAAAACCCATAGGGTGGAAATCTTCAGGCAGGCGGGTCAAACGTGGGCTGTTCAGGACAGCTTTGAACTGGTACATCAACGCAGACTGTAACGGAGCTGCAAACTGTATCGCAAAAGTAGCGGCAATATTGGGGCTTGACCTCAGTGGAGTCAGTAGAGGCGCATTGACTTCGCCTTTAAGAATCAAGCTGTGGAGCTAGTTCTTAAGAATCCCCGTCTCTTTAGAGCGGGGAGTGTCAA